>QKGK01000571.1 GCA_003250455.1 Chloroflexota bacterium
ATGATCCCATATGTGTTCTCGCCAGGGATCACTAACGGGGAGGTCTTTTTCAGCGGGGTCAGCCCTGAGGATCTGGAAGATTGGGTGTTCGTGGTTGATCTGCGATATGAGGGGTTTGGTGAGGCGATCTATACATTCGCAACTGATTAGGAATAACCATAGCTGTGCAGAAATTCTTTTTTGAAGGGGAGTGATCCGGCGATAGAATACTCAACCAGAAACCCGCCCAAGATTATATTCGGGCGGGTTTATCTTTGTGTGACAAATGATCAAATTTTTTTTATGACTGAGGAAAATTAGATCATTAATTTCGAAGGCTGTTGCCAGGCGCAAGTCTACCAGTCAGACATATCTTTCCAGCAGGCGGGTGATCAGCCACAAAACGATCGGTAATATCAACGTTGAGGTGAAGCCCCGGATGGTAGTGGTATTCCACGGCCAGGTTGAAACTTTCTCGATCAATGCTTTCTCTTCTATCAAAGTGCCCATTGTCGCCCTGGCTTCAGAGATGTGTTCCAGATCCTGGTTTCTTACCTTGAGGTGGATCTCATCGGTGGTCAATTGCAAGAGCTCGCTGATCTCTTTCAGGCGCTGGCTCTTTTCTATGATCAACCGGTTGCGCATCCCGATCAATGGTGCAATAAAAATGACAATTCCCAAGAACAGCGCCAAAAATAATCCCACCACGAGGAATCCTGAGCGCATTTCCGGGTTATAGATATTGCCCGCGACCATGAAGAAAATCAGACCACCGCCTGTACTGGCGGTTAACCTTGCAAAGGCATGTGCGGGTTCAAGATGCAGTAAATTGATATTCGACGCCCGCTGATGCAGATCTCCCAGGATGCGCACTTGTCGAATGATGCGAAAGAACTGGCTGTAAAAGGGGATGACGACAATCACTGAGATGATATAAAGAACAATGGCTGGCAGGATGGAGTTTGGAACAATATCCCCAAAAGTATTGGTACTGCCAAACACATACATAACCGAACCAGCCATACTTAGCAATAACACGATCCAGCCTATGTTTGGCGGTACAAAGTTTAAGGCACGGTCAATTTTTGCGATTTCCTCATCATCTGCCTCAAGTAAGGGGAGAAAATCCTGCAGCGCTTTCGAACCCGCTTTGGTAAGATAATGGTAAAAAGCAAAGCTTATCACAACCAGCGGTACGGAAACGCTTTGCAGTGTAACGTACTTCCCAAACGGAACGCTTCCGTCTATCCAAAATACCAAATTTAATAGCAATTCACCGGCAACTATGAACCCTGCATACGTTAGCCACACCGGCCAGGGACGCGTGTCGATCCAGTTGATCACTTGGTCAAACCAACTGATTTTATGTTCATCAGGGACATTTATTCCAACTGCTTTCTGAGTTTCAATACGCATGATGAATTAGGTCTTTTATAGATAGTTATAGGAGATAAAAGATATTATACATCCAAATAAATTTTATGTCTGATGAATTCAGGATGATTTTGGGGTGCATTTCAATAATTTACCTTCCAGCAGGGAAAGAACCTGAAATGAGTACAACACCTCAGATTGAGATTCTGAGAGGTGTATGATTTAGCCGTTTATCCCCAAACAATTGATGATTTTCCAATTGTTGGGAAACGAGGTGTTGATAAAATTTCTGAGAAATAGAGGCCTAACTTGGGTCGAAGAACACCATCCCGATGCCCATGTTGTCCAGCCCTTTTTCCGCCCAATACTGCATCAAACTGGAGCCTTCCTGAGATACCTTGAACAGGGTGGCGATTGCCGCCGTGTCTTTTGTGGACGATAGCACGCGCACGGCCTCCAGTTTTGCCCGGTGAGGCGCTTGTGGGTCCTCGATCAGCTGGATCAACGCCGGGGTTGCGGGCGTGCCAATGGCGATAAGTGCGTCTCCAGCAACTTTCTCCAATAGCTGGTTGGTGCTTTGGAGTTGGTCGACCAATTCCGGGATGGCGATGATATCCGGATGATAGCGGAGACCCAAGGCGGCACAAGTACGCACGTAATCTTCCGGGTCCTGTAAGGCCGCGATCAGGGGTGTGCTGACTTCGGGTGTCTCAAATTCGCAAATAGCGCGCAGCGCCCACCAGCGGTTGTCTTCATCCGGGGATTTTGAGAGCGAAATCAGTGCTTGAAAGCCTGCTTCTCCATGTGATACAAACTGAACCGCGGCGTTTTCTGCTCGCGGTTCGTCTCCACTGGTCAGGTCTGCCAGCAGCTGCTCTAAACTTGCCATGAAAAATTATTTCTCCGGGGGCGGGACAGGCAGGTCATCCTTGGCGGTCTCCATCCATTTGCTCCCCTCATCGATCAGCATTACGGGAATATCCTGCCGGACGGGGTATTTGCGGCCGCAGTCCTGGCAAATGAACCAGGCTTCTTTGTAGAATTCAAGCGTGCCATCTTTTTCCTGCACGCAGTGTGGACAACGAAGAATTTCAATGAGTTCCTGACTGACCATTTT
>QKGK01000336.1 GCA_003250455.1 Chloroflexota bacterium
GGAGTGCGCTACCCGGATGCGGAATTCTTCGACCGGCAGGGGCTGTTCTATTCGGTGTCCACGGTGGAACTGCCATTTGTGTACGCCAATTATGAAGCCTCCGGCAGCACGGATGACTGGGTGGCGATCGGATACCCGAATGATTCGGGTGACCCGGTCGTCTCGGTATCCGGGCGGTCGTATGTGGTGCTGCAGTCCACCACCGAGCAGCAGATCGCCGCGTGGCTGCTGATCCAGGACCTGGCGGGGGAGCGCAGCCAGGCGCACCTGGCCGAGACCCAGGCATATCTGCCGCTGGACGAGAATGCCGCCATCCGCATTCAAGGGGAGGGCAGTTTGCCCGACCAATGGTACCAGGCGGCAGCTATGCTGGAAAATGCCGCTGTCGAACCCCGGCTGGCCTCCTGGAGCGTGATCCGCAGCGTGACGCAGGATGCTGTAAATGACGTGCTCAGTGAGCAGTTTGAACCGGGGCGGCTCTCGCTGTTCTTCAATGATCTGATCAACATGGTGGGAGAACTGGCCCCGCCGGAAGAATAAATCCCCCACCGATTGCCAGGATATCCATGACAGCCAAAACCTTGATGATCCAGGGGACGATGTCTTCGGCGGGAAAGAGCCTGCTGGTGACCGGCCTGTGCCGCCTGTATGCCCGGCGCGGGCTGCGGGTAGCGCCGTATAAATCGCAGAATATGTCCAACAATGCCGGGGTGACCCTGGAAGGGGCGGAGATCGGCCGGGCGCAGTATACCCAGGCGCTGGCCTGCGGAGTTGCCCCAACCGCGGATATGAACCCGATCCTGCTCAAGCCGGAAGCTAATGCCCGCACCCAGGTGGTGCTGATGGGAAAGCCATATGCCAGCCTGGCTGCCGGCGATTATTACCAGCACCTGGAAACACTCTGGGCGCAGGCAACTGCCGCCCTGGACCGACTGCGCGCCGGGTATGATCTGGTTATCATCGAAGGGGCAGGCAGCCCGGCAGAGATCAACCTGCGCAGGGGCGATATTGTCAATATGGCGGTGGCGAAATATGCCCAGTCGCCTGTGCTGCTGGCCGGGGATGTGGACCGCGGCGGCATCTTTGCCCAGCTGCTGGGGACGCTCTGGCTGCTGGAAGCGGATGAACGTGCGCTGGTGAAAGGATTGATCGTCAATAAGTTCCGCGGCGACCTGGGTCTTTTTTACGATGGCGTTCAGATGATCGAGGAAAAGGGCGGTGTGCCGGTCGTGGGTGTGGTGCCTTACCTGCATCACCGCATCCCCGAAGAGGACGCGGTAGCCATTGAAGCGCAGAACACCGGCCCCACCAGCGTAGAGAAAATCGACATCGCCGTGGTGCGCTTGCCGCTGATTTCCAACTTTGACGATTTTGATCCCTTGCAAACCGAGCCGGGGGTGAGCGTGCGCTATATTGATTCGCCGCATGAAATCGGAAGCGCCAGCGCGGTGGTCCTGCCGGGAAGCAAGAGCACCATCCCGGATCTGAACTGGCTGGTTTCCCAGGGGCTGTTTGATGCCATCATTGCGTATGCCCTCAACGGGGGTGCGGTGGTGGGGATTTGCGGGGGCTACCAGATGCTGGGACGCCTGATCCACGACCCGCAGCGGGTCGAATCGCAGCGGGAGGTGATGGCAGGCTTGAGCTTGCTGCCCACCGAGACCATCTTCCATCCGGTAAAGGCCACTCACCAGGCGCAGGCTACGGTGAAGGGGGGAGAGAGCTGGTTGGCGGAATTAAGCGGGGAACAACTGCACGGCTACGAGATCCACATGGGTGCAACCAGGCTGATTGGCAGCGCACCCTGGCTGGAGATCGGACGGCGCTCCGGGGAGGCAGTCTCTGTGGCGGATGGGGCCAGCAGTGATGATGGCCGGGTGTGGGGCTGCTATCTGCACGGCATCTTCGAGAACGAACGCTTCCGGCGCGCCTGGCTGCGTTCGCTGGGCTGGCAAAGCGAGGATTACGGGCAGTTGTTCTCGCTGGAAGACGCTTTCGACCACCTTGCAGACCACCTGGAGGCCTCCCTGCGCCTTGACATACTGGACGGGATGATTGGCCTGTAACCGTCCGGGCTGATATACTGAACCTATGAGCAAACTTCCCAAAGTGACCATCTATACCGACGGCTCGTGCGAGCCGAACCCCGGCGCAGGCGGCTGGGCGGCGCTGTTGATCTTCCCCGACCGGCAGATCCCGTTGAGCGGCGCTGAAGCCAACACGACCAATAACCGCATGGAGCTGACCGCCGCCGTGGAAGCACTGCGCGCTTTGCCGGAACGCTCTGTGGTGGAACTGCACACCGATTCCGAGTATTTAAAGAGGGGGATTACCGAGTGGATGCCGGGGTGGCGGGCGCGCAACTGGCGGCGCAAGAGCGGCCAGCTGGCCAATGTGGACCTGTGGAAGACGCTGGATAAGATTTTGGGACAGCACGAGATCCACTGGCGCTGGGTCAAGG
>QKGK01000130.1 GCA_003250455.1 Chloroflexota bacterium
CGGGATATCGATCTGGGTGGGGTACAAGCAGATCGCCGTCCCATACAAGCGTGAAGCCCGCTATGCCGGGGAGACCAAATACCCGCTGCGCAAGATGATCAAGCTGGCGATGACCGCCATCACCGGGTTCTCGTACTTCCCCCTGCAGGTAGCGACCTACCTGGGCTTTATCTCCTCCGGGATCAGCATCCTGTTCATCCCGGTGGTGATCGGGATGCGTTTAATGGGCAACCAGGAGTTCCTCGGACAGGCCTCCACCCTGATCGCAGTGCTGTTCCTGGGCGGGGTGCAGCTGATCTTTTTGGGCATCCTGGGTGAATATATCGGGCGCATCTATGATGAAGTGCGCAACCGCCCGCTGTACATTGTGCGGGAGGAACCAGAGGAGTAGTTAGATAGTTAGGTGGTTAGCTGGTTAGATAGTTGAAAACCGCAATCTGCTTTCAACAGCCTGATTAGAAGTAACCAGCCAACTAGCTAACCAGCAAACTTAGAACGAATAACAGGAGCTATATATAATGATTGACCTTACCATTATGGAAGACCGGCTGGTGCGTGCCGCCAAACGCGCTAAAGAACGCGGGATCATCATCCCGACCTATGCACAAATGAAGAACCCGTCCCTGATCCCGGATTCGATCAAGGAAAAACTGGCCAAAGTGGGCCTGTGGGACGTGGACCCGCTGAACCTGTTCCGCATCACCTGGAAGAACGAGCCGGTGGAAACCGGCGGCGGCTTTGGCGGCGTGAACTATATCGAGTTCCCCAGCAGCCTGACGGGCACCAAAGCGCGCATCATCGCGGTGGTGGGCAAGTGGTTCCCGACCGGGGCGCACAAGGTGGGGGCGGCCTTTGGCTGCCTGGTGCCCCGCCTGGTGACCGGGCAGTTCGACCCGACCACCCAGAAGGCGGTGTGGCCGTCCACCGGCAACTACTGCCGCGGCGGGGCATACGACTCAGCTTTGCTGGGCTGCGAATCGATCGCCATCCTGCCCGAAGGAATGAGCAAGGAACGTTTCGACTGGCTGGAAAAGATCGCCGGTGAGACCATCAAGACCCCCGGCAGCGAATCCAACGTGAAGGAAATCTTCGACAAGTGCTGGGAACTGCGCAACTCGGGCGAGGACCTGATGATCTTCAACCAGTTTGATGAGTTCGGCAACTATATGTGGCACTACGAAGTGACCGGCCGGGCGATGGTGGAAGTGCTGGAGCAGGTGATGGGCCCCAACGATACCTTCCGCGGTCTGACCTCTGCGACCGGCTCGGCAGGCACGATTGCCAGCGGCGATTTCCTCAAGCAGGCCTTCCCGACCAGTATGGTGGTTGCCAGCGAAGCCTTGCAGTGCCCGACCCTGCTGATGAACGGCTTCGGCGAGCACCGCATCGAGGGTATCGGCGACAAGCACGTGCCCTGGGTGCACAATACCAAGAACACCGACATGGTGGTGGCCATCGACGACAACGCCGTAGTGAACATCTCCCGCCTGTTCAACGAACCCGAAGGGCGCAAATACCTGGTGAAGCAGGGTGTGCCTGCCGAGTTTGTGGAAAAGCTCGACCTGCTGGGCTTCTCCGGCATCTCCAACGTGCTGACGGCGATCAAGTTTGCCAAGTATTTCGAGATGGGCGAGAACGATGTGGTGATGACCATGCTGACCGACTCGATGGACCTCTACCAGAGCCGCCTGAAGGAAATGCACGAGGAATACGGCGCCTACAACGAAGTGACCGCCGCTGCCGACCATGCCCGCTACCTGGCCGGTCAGGACACCGCCAATATGCTCGAACTGCGCTACCCCGATAAGAAGCGGGTGCACAACCTGAAGTATTACACCTGGGTGGAGCAGCAGGGCAAGACCTACGAAGAGATCCAGCAGCAGTGGTACAAGCCGGACTACTGGACCGGTGTGCAGAACCAGGTCGAGGAGATCGACGAGCTGATCGTGGCGTTCAACGAGCGCGTGGCGAAGCTGTAAGTTGGTTTCTGAGTAATGCAAGTAAAAGCTCACCGGAATTTTTTCGGTGAGCTTTTTTTGTTGCGTTGAATATTTGGTAAATTGCGGTTGGTAGGGGTGAGGGCTAAAAGTCTATATTGGTATGCGTTTTGCACATATTTATATTGACTGAACTTTGTTCAGTTTGATCAAATCGGTTGGCTGACCAACCAATTTGATTGTAGAATAAACAACAAGACTTATTACAGGTGGATGGATGGAAAAGAAAACAGCATTGGTGTTGAGCGGCGGCGGGGCCAAGGGGGCCTTCCAGCTGACGGCCGAGAAATACGCCCGCGAGGTGAAAGGCTACCATTGGGACCTGATCGCCGGGGTGTCGGTAGGGGCGCTGAACGGCATGCTGCTGGCGCAGGATAAGTACGCCCGCCTGGAAAAACTGTGGCGCAACATTACCCAGGAGCAGGTCTACACCGGCAAGCTCAATTTCTGGTCGCTGCTCA
>QKGK01000033.1 GCA_003250455.1 Chloroflexota bacterium
CTATGGTAAACGGGATGGTGATGCCCAAATCGGCCAACATACCGCCGATCAGCCCGCGCCTTCCAAATGCAGAAAGCAGCGCCAACCCGGCAACCACCGGGGGCATCACGATGGGCAGTTCCACCAGGACCATCAGCAGGCGCTTGAACGGAAAATGGTGACGGGCCATAAAATAGGCCAGCGGAGTACCCAACAGAGCGATGAGCACCACGGATACCGCAGTCGTCCCCAGGCTGATGGACACCGCCGAAAACAGGGAAAGATCACCTGCTGTCAGCGTTCCTTCCAGGGTGAACGCGCGCCAGATCAGGGCGATGAAGGGAATCACAAAAAACAGTCCCATCACCACAGCCGGTATTACGGCGATAGCCCCCAAGAAACGCCCCTGTTCCGGCTTCTTTATATCAGTTGGTTTGCTAGAGTCACACACAATATTTTTGAGTCCAGGGTCTAATCATTGGGAGGGGCGTTAAAACCCCACGCCGAGAGGATTTCCTGTCCTTCAGCACTGAGCACAAAATCGATGAAGCTATGCGCCAGCGCTGGGTCTGCGGCATCCACCAGTGGGGCAATTGGATAGGCAGCTACTACATTTTGCTCTTCAGGGATAAGGATCTGCTGCACCAATCCCGCAATATCCGGCGTTACATCCGAAGTATACACCACACCGGCATCTGCTTCACCCAGGGCGATCTTGGCAGAAACCTGGCGCACGTTGTCTTCCTCCGAAACCAGATTGGCATAGAACCGCTTCTGAATTTCCAGGGGCAGCCCGGCAACGATCTGGTCGGTATATGCCCGCACCGGCACGCCTCCCACCGCCAGCACCAGGGCAACGCCATCGTTTGCCAGGTCTTCCAGGGTTGCGATGTGCGCCGGGTTATCTGCAGGCGTGATGATCACCAGACGATTCGAGACAAACAAAACTACCTCGTCGGCATCAATCCGTCCGCTGTCGATCACTACCTGCATCTGGATCGGGTTCGCCGAAGCGTATACATCGGCGGTGATCCCCTCCTTCAGTTGAGCGGCCAGCTGGGAGGAACTGGCAAAATTCATCACCACGTCCACGCCATCATTCTGCGCTTCAAACGCTATTTCAAGATTGCTGAATGCGTCGGTGAGGGACGAAGCGGCAAAGACGACCAGTTTTTCCGAACCGGGATCAGAAGTGGTGATGCTACATCCGGCCAGCAGAACAACCAGCAAGGTAACAAAATAGAGCTTGAGTTTCAATGCAGTTCGACTCCTTGGAAGTGAGACTGACAGGTACTCCAAACACCTGATGGTTTCCCCATTCTACCCTTTAATCAGCTGTTCCCGGAATCCCGGAGGGACTCAACGACTGAGTCTGCCCATTTCCGCACATTTGCTACATAATGCTGCTTTCCCCCACGGACAATATCCCGCGCTGTGATTGTCCAGGTGACCGGATGGAGATACCTTCCACGGGAAGAAGCATCTCCTTTGATGTTCCAATCCCGGCTGCCGGAATCCAGCTTTTGCCGATCCCGCTTGCGGATCTCGTCCGTGGAGACCCCCATTTCCACAAAATCCACCAGCAGTTTTTTGGCGCCCGCCAGTCCCTCCTCTGAATACAGGTTTGGGTGCTGCAGATGGAAGCACAACACCGTCAGGTGATGCACCTGCCAAAACTCCGGGTTCTCCCCTTCCCAGAACAGCAGCTGATGAAAATCGTCCTGGCAGGTTCGTCCATCTGCCAAGGCTACACCGCATTGATCACAGGTGATTAGAAGTCCCATGATAGAAAGTGTATCAGAGAATAGCCCGCTCACCATGAAGCCAGTTAACGCGTTGGTTGGAGTAGCCGCTTCAACTGCGACTGGATCCACGGCCAATGGAAGAACAGATGAATTCCCACTACCAGGGCCATTAGAATGCCTGAGATCCCGTGGAGGGCATGGAACATGAACCGCAGATGGGATAACCGGCCGGGAATGAGGTTCTCGAACAACTTGGAGAGGGTCACAGACAACAGTAGAACGAATAAGATCAGGTCGAGGGCCAAATGTGTACGAGGTTTAAGTCCTTTGCTCATGTTATTTCCTCAAAATTATTGATTTGATAATCGAGGGACGGATGATGTACTGCTTTTCATGATGCCATGCAGCAGTGTATCTGCCACCACGTGATATAGCTCTACATTCGTCAATCCAAACGAATTGAAGTCAGCATTTTCGAAGATGTTGACCACCGCCTCCCAAAAGATCGCCCGCACCACCTTCAAATTCAGATTTGGGCGCAATCTCTCCTGGTGTTGAGCAATGGATATCAAATGGTCAAAGATGCCGTTCATAGAAGCAATCCGCACCTCTTGGAATTCACGGTAAATTTGGGGGTACAGTTGCTTCAATTCATTCACGTGCGTTAGAATATCGCCGGTAGGCAGGGTGCTCATTTCTTCCTCGATCCGGGCAATAAAAGCATCAATATCCGCGTCCGGATTCCGTTCCAAATACATCGCCCCTTGTTGAAAAACCAATTCTCCCCGGAGGACAGCTTCCCGGACCAGATCCCGTTTACCGGCAAAATAGCGGTAAACGGTCATCCGGGTCACCCCGGCATGAGCGGCCACTTCTGCCATACTGGTCTTTTTAATTCCCTGCGAATAGAATAATTCCAACGCAGCCAAGACGATCTTTTCTTTCGAGTCAATGAGAATTTCATTCATGTTACAATTATTACATTAATTGTAACATTTGTAAACACCAAAAATGACGTTAGCCGCAGCCAACGTCATTTAAATATCTCGATAAGGGAAAACCTATGCCGACTTCAGGAACACCACCATCCGCTCAAAAGCCAGGGCAGCCTCTTCGGGCTTGAAATAACCTTCCTGGTCGGGTTCAAAGAACCAGTGGTTGGTGTTGGGATAGTAGTACACCTCGGCGTCTCCCATATCCATCTCGCGCACATACTCGATCGGGTCGATGAAGTCGTCCTCGCCAAAGTGACACTGGAATTTGGCATGCACCCCGGTGAGGTCCGCAGGCCCGCCGTAGACAAGCACGATCCTGTCGAAAGCCTCCGGGAAATCAGCATCCAGCTCGTAAGCGAAGGATGCCCCCATGGAAAACGCCACCGCACTTAACTTTTGTCCATCCACCGCCGGATGATTGTGCAGGAAGTGCATTCCGGCTTTGGCAGTTTCCATCGCGGGAGCAACCGGCCGGGACATGACGTAATCTTCCGCCTCCTGGATGGTGGTGAGGGTCGTGCCGTGGTGCAGGTCCGGGGCAAAGACCACAAAGCCCTCGTCTGCCAGCCGGTCGCAAACCTCTTTGAAAACGTCCGTCAGCCCCCACCAGGCATGCAGAAAGAGCAGCCCCTTCCCGCGCCCGCTTTCCGGCAGCGCCAAATACCCCACCCGCGGTACATCTCCAGCTATAAACGTTTCCATCGCCATTTCAGCCTCCTGAATATTTGGATGATTAAATTATAGCATAAATGTTCTAAATTTCATCAGATTTGGATTATATCTCACTTTTCAAAACTCTAATTCACAAAACTCACAGATATTTGGTTATACATACTGTATACTAAGCAAGGATCTTAATCCATATAACTTAACCTAGAATGAGGATACAGTCATGGGAAAAATTGGTTACGGGTATGGAAGTGAATGGCATTTGCTTCGTTATTTGGGTTATCACCGAGAATACTTGAACCGTCTCATTTTAGAGAAGACCGGTGGTACATCTATCCAATGGTTGGACTTCAAATTTTCTAACAATAATTCCCCATTACTTCACGACAAGGAATTAAAGGGTCTAGAATTTATTCTAGATAAACAAGTCCAGGAAATATGGAAATCGTTTTGGCCACAAACCGGAAATCCTCAAAATTGGGATGCTGTTGGAAAACTCAATAAAAACGGACGGGAAGAATGGCTCTTAGTAGAAGCAAAAGGCCATCTTGAGGAGATCAACAGTGATTGCGGAGCAAAAAACTCAGACAGTATACAACAAATAACCTCTGCATTGCTTGAAACAAGTGCAGCCTTTGGCAACAACGAGCAACCTATTGAAAACTGGCTCAAGAATTATTATCAATATGCCAATAGATTAGCTGTATTAAACTTTTTAACGAATAAACTTTCCCCTCTCATTCCTGCAAATTTGCTATTTATATATTTTGTTGGTGATAATCAAGTGAACTTCAAGTGCCCTCAAAACAAAGAGGAATGGATACCCGCCCTTGATGAAATGGAAGCATGGCTGGGGATTAAGAAAAACGCTGAATTAAATAAACGGGTTTACAAGCTCTTTTTACCTGTAAATCCGAATATGTAAGCTTAAAATTTTCTAACTGCAATCTTCTGCAGGTGAATTCTGGCGGAGAGGGTGACCCCGGACCGTCGCCATATTTTTTTTACTCTATTCCCGAAGACATCTGCATTTACAAATATACTGGCGGAGAGGGTGGGATTCGAACCCACGGTGGCCCAAAGACCACAACGGTTTTCGAGACCGCCCCATTCGTCCACTCTGGCACCTCTCCGAAATCAACTTGATTGTCATCCCCCACACAGCGAAAGCTATTATACCCGCTTTACACCTTGGTGCAAGGCGATCAGGCTCCCGGTTGAATGGCTGCCGGCGTATCATCCTGTTTGGCTGCCGGTGGAACGGCAGTCTTGGGCTGTGCTTCCTCAACAGCTTCTTCTTCCGGCTGTTTGGCTTTCTTTTGTTTCTTGACTTTCTTCTCACGCGGCAGCAGCGCTTCAGCCAGTACTTCGTCCATGTGCTTGACAAATACAATATTCAGGTCAGAGAGCACTTTCTTGGGCACATCCACCAGGTCTTTCTCATTTTTCACCGGCAGCAGCACAGTCTTCAGGCCATTACGGTGTGCCGCCAGCACCTTGTTGCGCACCCCGCCGATCGGCAGCACCCGGCCTCGCAGGGTCACTTCCCCGGTCATGCACACTTCTTTGCGCACTTTGCGCCTGGTGAAAGCCGAGATCATCGCCGTCGCCAGGGTGATCCCCGCGCTGGGGCCATCCTTGGGGATGCCGCCTTCAGGCACATGGATATGCACATCGATATTCTCAAAGGCTTCCGCAGGGATCTCGAAGGTCTTCGCCCGCGACTTGAGGTAGGTCATTGCGGCCTGGGCGGATTCCTGCATCACCTCGCCGATCTGCCCGGTGATCTGCAAAGACCCTTTTCCTTCGGTCAGGGCAACCTCTACCGGCATGATCTCACCGCCAGCCATCGTCCAGGCAATGCTGGTCGCCACGCCGATCTCGTCTTCGGTTTCAGCGTCCAGGGGAGAATAATCCGGCGGGCCGAGATATTTCTCAATGGAACTATCTCCTATCCGGGTGGGGTAATTCTTCTTTTCAGCTTTCATCCGGGCCACCTTGCGGCACACCCGGCCAATCTCACGTTCCAGGTTACGCACGCCGGCTTCGTAGGTATATTCCTTGATGATCTTGCGGATAGCGTTCTCGGTGAAGGTCAGCTCCCCTTCCTCCAGCCCGGCTTCATCCAGCTGGCGTTTGATCAGGAACTTCTTGGCGATCTCCACCTTCTCTTCCTCGATGTACCCGGGGAAATCGATCACCTCCATGCGGTCCAGCAGCGCCCAGGGAATATCTCCGCGGTGGTTGGCCGTAGTGATGAAAAACACCTGCGAAAGATCGTAGGGGATCTCCAGGTAGTGGTCGGAGAAGGCGTAATTCTGCTCCGGATCCAGCACTTCCAGCAAAGCGGCCGCGGGGTCGCCCCGGTAACCGGTATCCAGCTTGTCGACTTCATCCAGTACAAACAGGGGGTTAATTGTCTCCGCCCGCTTCATCGTCTGAATGATGCGTCCCGGCAGCGCGCCGATATACGTGCGGCGGTGGCCGCGCATTTCAGCCTCATCGCGCACCCCGCCCAGCGAGACGCGCACAAACTTGCGTTCCAATGCCTCGGCTATCGACTTCCCCAAAGTGGTTTTACCGGTGCCCGGAGGTCCGACAAAGCATAAAATCGGCTGCCGCACTCGTTCGGGTTTCAGGCTGCGGACAGCAATCGCTTCCAAAATGCGGTCTTTAGCTTTTTCCAGACCGTAGTGATTCTGCTCGAGGACCTCGGCCACATTCTGCACATCCAGGTTGTCATCCGTGGTCTCAAACCAGGGTAAATCCAGCAGCCAATCGATGTAGGTGCGGATCACCCCCACCTCCGGCGACATCGGCGGCATCTGGTAAAGGCGCTCAAATTCCTTCACGGCGGCTTTTTCCGCCTCTTCAGGCATGTTCCGCTCTTTGATGCGGGTTTGCAGCTCCTGGAGTTCTTTGCTCCACGGGTCCTGCTCGCCCAGCTCACGCTGGATCACGCGCATCTGCTCCCGCAGATAATTTTCCCGCTGGCCGCGATCGACTTCATCCTGCACTTTGGCGTGCAGCTCTTCTTCCAGTTCCAGCACACCCAGCTCGCGCACCAGATAATCCTGCACCTTTCCCAGGCGGGATTCTGTGCTGAGGGTTTGCAGCAAAGCATGGCGGTCCTCAAGATGAAGCGAGAAAGAGTTGGCCAGCATATCGGCCAGCCAGCCGGGTTCTTCGATCTCCTGCAGGTAGTTCATCGCTTCCGGAGGGATCGTCCCGGTAATGTCGGCATAGCGGATGAACAAGCGCATCAGATTGCGCATCAGGGCAGTTTCTTCCGAGGTGGGCCGCTCACTTTCTTCAATCACCCGGGCCTTGGCATACAGCACGCCATCCTCCCGCACCATTTCGATCAGCTCCACGCGGGAGCGTCCCTGCACCATCACCAGGTTATCGCTGTGCTCGGTGGAAAACAGGTCGCTGACCGCCACTGCGACGCCAATCGGCAAAAAGTCTTTCTTCTGCACGGAATGTTTGCGCGGATTGCGCTGCGGCGCGGCGACCATGATCCGGTGCTGCTGGTTGGCTGCTTCGATTGCAGAGATCGTCATTGCGCGCCCTACCGGCAGTGGAATGACCATGTGCGGGAATACGATCACTTCCCGCAAGGGAAGCACCGGGCAATAGATAATCCCTTCCTGGTCGGGGCGGATATCGGCAATACTCTCAAGGATCTCGGCCTGTTGATGAAGTTCATCCGCATCCAAAGTGCCTTCTACCTGAGAATACCAATCTTGATCATTCATATTTTGACCCTTAGAAAAAAGTATACTGGGTATTATACCTATGTTTGGCTTATTTTTGTGCCCACATAGCGCGGAAAGTCCCCACCAGGTACAGGCTCCCCGTCACCAGGATTACCGGTTCCGCTCCAACCATTTGATCCAGCAAACCGCGCAGGTCTTCGATATCCGGCACCTGGGTTACCAAATGGTTTGATTCACCCATCAGTTCCGCCAGCTTTTCCGGCGTTGCGGCCCGCGGATGGTTGGCCTGCACCAGATAAACATCACTGACCACGGGCAGCAGTTCGGCAAACATACCGGCAATATCTTTATCTTCTGAAGCGCCAAATACCAGGACTACCCTCCGCCCCGGAAAAACATCCCACACGGTCTCTGCCAGCATTTTGGCCGAATAGCGGTTGTGAGCGCCATCCATCACCACCGTGGGCGGACCCGAGAAGATCTCAAAGCGTCCCGGCCAGCGTACGCTGGCAAACCCAGTCCGGATGGCCTCCTCGTCCACAGGCAGTCCGGCCCGATTTGCCACCTGCAGAACGCCGTATGCCGTAGCAGCATTCTCCACCTGGTGGCGTCCCAACAGACGGGTGGAAAGCGCCACCGGCCCACTGCCCTCCTCGGTCAGCCGAAAGTCCTGCCCTTCCAGGGTATGGCTCAGCGGCTCAAAGAGGATGTCATCCCCGATGAGCATAAATGGGGAATCCTGCGCCTGGGCGATCTGGCGCAGTTTCGCCAACGCCTCCGGCTGCTGGGGTGCAGATACCACCGACACACCAGGTTTGATGATCCCGCCTTTTTCTCCGGCTATTTCTGCCAGCGTATTCCCCAGGATGGCGGTATGGTCATACGAAATGTTGGTGATCACAGACACCAGCGGCGTGAGGATATTGGTGGAATCCAGCCGCCCGCCCATACCCACTTCGATCACGGCACAGTCCACCTGCTGGCTGGAGAAATACAAAAATGCCAGCGCTGTTTGCAGCTCATACGAAGTCAATCCAGGCAAACCGTCCACCTGGTTTTGCAGGCGCTGTGCTTCGGCTACAAAATCCGATTCGCTGATCCACGCGCCGCTGACCTGGATGCGTTCGCGGAAATCTTCCAGATGCGGGGAGGTATACAAACCGGTTTTATACCCGGCAGCCTGGAGCGCTGAGGCGGTATGTGCGGCCACCGAGCCCTTCCCTTTCGTGCCGGCGATATGGATGGTGGGAAAATCCTGCTGGGGATCGCCAAAGCGTGCCATCAGCGCGAACATGCGCTCCAGTTCAAAGCGCTCTGGGGCAATTTGCTCCATGTGCGTCAGGCTGAAGTCCTGAAACGTGAATAAAAAATCAAGCGCGTCCGGATAGGTCTTTATCTCGTTCATAGCGCTGATTGTAACCTTGAGCTTTTATCTCAACAAGGAAGATGGGTTATAATGTCCAGGTTCGTTAGAATTTTGTCAATTCCTCTTGCAATACGGGCTTTTCTTCATTATATGGACTTGACAAACAAATGGGCGGCTTGATATAATTCTCAATCTGGGCAAACTAAAAACGGACCCTAAAGACAAGCGAGCGCTAGAGATGAGATTCTCGTGTGCTTGCTTCGTTTTGCGTGTTGTGGATGGTTGCCCCTGTTGAACAAATAGATCTGGAACTTGATTGTCAGGAATTTTATGGGTAGATCGAAACAAATTAAATCGGGGAAATTTAGACGAACTGAAAATTCAACAGGCTTCAGGATTTTAAACCCTCAGGAGGCACGTTAAATTATGGAAGCAAAGGGATTGCGAGCATTACGTGTAAGCTTGGCATCACCAGAAACGATCAAGAGCTGGTCTTATGGTGAGGTGCTCAAACCGGAAACAATCAACTATCGGCGGCTTCGACCTGAGAAAGACGGGCTGTTTTGTGAGGCCATCTTCGGGCCTCAGAGAGACTGGCAGTGCTACTGCGGTAAATACAAGAACATTCGCTATAAAGGCATCGTTTGCGACAAATGCGGTGTCGAAGTTACACGTTCCTCTGTCCGCCGCGAGCGCATGGGCCATATCGAGCTGGCTGCTCCGGTGGCGCATGTATGGTATACCCGCCGGATTCCCTCCTACTTGGGACAATTATTGGATATCTCCCGGCGCAACCTGGACCGGGTGCTGTACTTTGCACAGTACATCGTCACTTACGTGGACGAAGATGCGCGCGAAAAAGCGCTTGCCCGTCTGGATGACGAACTGGCAGAACTTGAATCCGGTTTCTCCACCGACCTGGACGAACAGATCTCCCAGATCGAAAGCGGACGCGACGAACGCCTGACCGAACTGCAAACCCAGGCTGAACACATTGCCAAGCGCTACGACGAAGAACTGGCTTCCCAGCTGGAACCGGTGATCAAAGAAGGCCAGCGATTGGAAGAACGTCTGCAAGGTCAAATGGGCGAAACCGCCAAACAGGCGATCAAATTCTCCGCCACGGATATCGAGATCGTCAACAAGGGCGAAACCATCGCCACCAGCCATCTCTCCGATGTGCAGAATGCGGTCAAGAGCTACCTGGAAGAGCTGGAAACTGAGACCAACAGCAGTAAACAGCGCGAGCTGGAGCACATCACCCTCAATATTGCCAGCACCAAAGCCGAAACTGACATGGCGATCACCGAACTGCGCGCCAAGGTAGACGAAGAATCTGCCTCTGTACGCAACGAAAAAATCGCCCTGCGCGATGAACTGCTCGACCTGAAACCGATGATGTTCATCGGCGAACACCGCTACCGCGAGCTCCGCTCCCGCTGGGGTCAGGTCTTCCGCGCCGACATGGGCGCCGAAGCCTTTTACGACATCCTCAAACGGTTGGATCTGGAAAATCTCTCCGAATCCCTCTGGCACGAGGCCCGTAATTCCCGCAGCAAGCAGCGCCGCCGCAAAGCCACCAAACGGCTCAAGGTGGTGGAAGCTTTCATGCGCTCCAAGAACCGCCCCGAATGGATGATCCTCACCATTCTGCCAGTGATCCCACCGGACCTGCGCCCTATGGTACAGCTGGATGGCGGCCGCTTTGCCACCTCCGACATGAACGACCTTTACCGCCGGGTGATCAACCGCAACAACCGTCTCAAGAGACTGCTTGAGCTGGGTGCCCCGGATGTGATCGTCCGCAACGAAAAACGTATGCTCCAGGAAGCTGTGGACTCGCTGATCGACAACTCTCAGCGGGGCAAGGCTCTTTCCCGCCGAGGGCGCCGCGAACTGCGTTCGCTCAGCGACCTGCTCAAAGGCAAGAAAGGCCGCTTCCGCCGCAACCTGCTGGGTAAACGCGTGGACTACTCCGGCCGTTCCGTGATCGTGGTTGGTCCGAAACTGAAACTTTACCAGTGCGGTCTTCCCAAGACCATGGCGCTGGAACTTTACCGGCCTTTTGTCATCTCCCGCCTGGTGCAGCACAACTATGCTGCCAACGTCAAAGGCGCCCGCCGCTTTATTGAACGCAACCGCCCCGAAGTCTGGGAAGTATTGGAAGAGGTGATCAAAGAACGCCCGGTGCTGCTTAATCGTGCGCCTACCCTCCACCGTCTAGGCATTCAGGCCTTTGAACCGATGCTGATCGAAGGCAGCGCCATTCAGCTTCACCCGCTGGTAACCACCGCCTTCAACGCCGACTTCGATGGCGACCAGATGGCTGTGCATGTACCGCTTTCCGAGAAGGCGGTCAAAGAAGCCCGCGAGCTGATGCTTGCATCCCGCAACCTGCTCAAACCGGCAGACGGCGAACCGATCATCGGGCCTTCCAAAGATATGGTGCTGGGTGTTTACTACCTCACCATGAAGAGCCCCTGGGAACACCTGGGACACGGGCGTGTCTTTGCCAACATGGACGAAGTTGCCCTGGCCTACCAGCTGGAGCAGTTGGACATCCACGCCACCATCAAGGTGCGGGCTACCACCTGGTATGACGATGACAACAACCGCCTCGACGCACCTGAGACCCGCCTGATCGAAACCACTGTGGGCCGGGTGATGTTCAACCGGGTCCTCAGCCCTGAAGTGCAGTTCATGAACAACACCCTGGATAAGGGCGGCGTGAAGGATCTGATCGCTGAAGTGCTGGAAATGACTGACGAAAAAACCACTACCGATGTGGCAGACGCAATCAAAGACATTGGTTTCAAATTTGCCACCCGCTCCGGTATCACCGTGGCAGTCTCCGACATTACCATTCCGCTCGCCAAAAAGGATATCGTGGCCGAAGCGATGGAAGCCGAGCAAACCGTGGAACGAGATTACCGCCGCGGCTTGCTCACCGAGCAGGAACAGAACGATCGCGTCATCGAGATCTGGCAAAAAGCCACCGATGATATCGGTCAGGCAGTGAAAGACACCATGAACCCGCTGGGCAACCTGGCAATCCAGGCCAATTCCGGCGCTGGGAAAGGTGGCTTCAGCACCATCTCCCAGCTGGCCGGGATGCGCGGTATGATGGCTGACCCGTCCGGGCGCATTATCCCGCTGCCGATCCGCTCCAACTTCCGCGAAGGCCTCAACACGCTGGAATACTTCATCTCCACCCACGGCTCCCGCAAAGGTCTGGCCGATACCGCTCTGCGTACGGCAGACGCCGGCTACCTGACACGCCGCCTGGTGGATGTAGCCCAGGATGTGATCACCATTGATGACGACTGCGGCACCGAAGACGGCATCTGGATCCGCTCCAAGGACGATGTGGCCGACCAGCCGCTTGGCACCCGCATTTACGGGCGCATCACCGCCAAACGTTTGATCCACCCCGAAACCGGCGAGATCCTGGCCGAACGCAATGTGATCATCGAAAAAGACCTGATGCGCAAGATCGTCAACGCCGGCGTGCAGGAAGTCTTTGTCCGCTCCCCCCTCACCTGCGAAAGCAAACGAGGCGTTTGTGTCCACTGCTATGGCATGGACCTGGGCCGCGGCAAGCTGGTAGCCCCTGGCGCAGCCGTAGGCATTGTGGCCGCACAGTCCATTGGTGAGCCTGGCACGCAGCTGACCCTGCGTACCTTCCACACCGGTGGTGTTGCTGCCGGGTCCGACATCACGACCGGTCTCCCCCGTGTGGAAGAGCTCTTCGAAGCCCGCAGAGCCCCTAAAGGTGAAGCTGTGGTCTCCGAAATTGCCGGTAAAGCTGAAGTGCTGCAGTCCGATAAATATGCAGACATGCGCGTGGTCAATATTGTCCACAGCGAAATGGTCAACGACATTTATGAGATCGGAAAAGACTGGAAGCTCTCCGTCAAGGATGGCGAAAAGATCAAAGCTGGCGACGAAATCGCAGTCAACGACGAAGAGAAAATGACTGCCGAGAATGAGGGCCGGGTGCGGATCGAGGACGGCAACGTGGTCGTTGCTTATGAGATCCGGGACGAGAAAGAATACGAAATCCCCACCAACACCCGCCTGATCGTCAAGACCGGCGACTCTGTGGAACCCGGCGACGCGCTGACCGAAGGCTCGCTCAACCCGCATGCCATTCTGCGCATCCAGGGCCGCGAAGCCACCCAGATGTATCTGCTCTCTGAGGTGCAGCAGGTGTACCGCTCCCAGGGTCAGAACATCCACGACAAGCACTTTGAGGTGATCATCCGCAAGATGATGTCCAAGGTAATGATCACCAGCCCCGGCGACACCGAATTGCTGCCCGGCGATTATATCAACCGCCTGGACATGCTGGAGATCAACCATGAACTCCTGCAGAAAGGCAAACGCCCGGCTCGCTACCAGGACGACCTGCTGGGGATCACCAAAGCCTCGCTCAACACCGAGTCGTTCCTCTCGGCTGCATCCTTCCAGCACACCATCAAGGTGCTGGCCGGAGCCGCTATCGCCGGAACGGAAGATCCACTCTACGGCCTGAAAGAGAACGTCATCCTCGGTAAGCTGATCCCTGCTGGAACCGGCTTTGCCATCCACCAGGAGCAGCTGGCCGCCATCGCTGAGAGCGATCGCCTGGCTGCAGAAAAAGAAGCCGCCGCCGCTGCACTTGAAGCAGGCGAAGAAGCAGAAGCCGATATCGAAGCAATGGAAGCTGCCAGCGACTGATCTGGTTTAACAGTAATCTTGAAGGGTCGGGTTTATAACCCGACCCTTCTTTTTTAAGCCAATATTCAAGCAAGAGATTAATTTTTAAGGCGAAGCGATTTCCCTTCCAGGGAAATCGATGCTATAAATTTGTTAGCAGTGACTTTGCCACACTTCATCCGTTTTGATATAATACGCCTTCCGTCCAACGGCCGCTTTTGGCCGACCCCTCTGGGAACCGGGTCGATCTGCCAGTCTGCCCCAGTCGCCCCGCGGGTGCTTTGACGGAACGGCTGTTTCATCGTAAAATAGATTTAGTACATACGTTCTAGTTTTATTGCAGGAGTAGAATTAATGGAAATCGGTTTGGTTCGCAAGATCGATATTGATGAAGAGATGCAGCAGGCCTATCTCGATTACGCCATGAGCGTGATCGTTTCGCGCGCCCTGCCCGACGCACGGGACGGCCTCAAACCGGTACACCGCCGGATTTTATACGCCATGTATGACATGGGCTTGCGCCCGTCTTCTTCCTATAAAAAATCTGCCAGGGTGGTGGGCGAAGTATTGGGTAAATACCACCCCCACAGTGACAGTGCGGTTTATGACGCCATGGCCCGCATGGTGCAGGATTTCTCCATGCGCTACCCGCTGGTAGACGGCCAGGGCAACTTCGGCAGTGTGGACGGTGATCCGCCGGCAGCTATGCGCTACACAGAGGCCAAACTGGCCGCCACCTCCATGGACCTGATGCTCGACATCCAGAAGAACACCGTGGACTTTGTGGACAACTTCGACGCCTCGCTGCAGGAACCCAGCGTAATGCCCACCACGATCCCCAATATGCTCGTCAATGGGGCCACCGGCATCGCCGTGGGCATGTCTACCAGCATCCCGCCGCACAACCTGAGCGAAGTAGCCGATGCGATCATCTACATCCTGGAAAACTGGGCCAAACGCGACGATATTGACGTGGACCACCTGATGCAGTTTGTCAAAGGCCCCGACTTCCCCACCGGAGGGATCATCATCGGCGGGATCCAGGAAGAAGGCGACCTCGCCAAAGCCTATGGCTCTGGCCGCGGCCGGGTGGTTGTGCAGGCCCGCGCCAACGTGGAAGAAATGTCGCGCGGACGCGAGCGCATCATCATTACCGAACTGCCCTACATGACCAACAAAACCTCCCTCATCGAACGGATTGCCAAACTGGCGCGTGATGGGGAGTTGGAGGGCATCTCCGACCTGCGCGACGAAAGCGACCGCCAGGGGATGCGCATCGTGATCGAACTGACCAAGAACGCCAACACCGAAAAGACCCTGGAACTGCTCTACAAGCGCACCCAGATGCAAAATACCTTCAGCATCATCATGCTGGCCCTGGTGGACGGCGAGCCGCGCATGCTCAGCCTGAAGAACGCCCTGTTGGTCTATATTAACCACCGGCTGGAAGTTGTGCGGCGGCGCAGCGAGTTTGATCTGGCACGCGCCAAAAAGCGCCTGCACATCCTGGAAGGGCTGCGCATTGCCCTGGACAACCTGGATGAGGTCATTGACCTGATCCGCAAGTCCCGCACCGCCGAGTCCGCCCACGCCAACCTGCGGCGCAATTTCAGGCTCAGCGACGAGCAGGCCACCGCCATCCTGGATATGCCCCTGCGCCGCCTGGCGGCCCTGGAGCGCAAAAAGATCGAAGAAGAGTATAAAGAGGTCGCCCGGCTGATCCGGGACCTGGAAAGCCTGCTGAAATCCCCCCAGAAAATGCGCCAGGTGATCATCGACGAGCTCAACGAAGTCAAAGAAAAATACGGTGACCGCCGCCGCACTCAGATCATCAAATTGGAAGAAGGTGCCAAACTCACAGATATGCTGACCGCCAGTGACCTGGTTCCCGAACACGAGACCTGGGTCAACCTGGACGACAAAGGGCGCATCTCGCGCACCCCGGAAGGCAAGGACGCCCGCCTGTGGGGCAGCACGGCCGCCCGTCTGGTGCTGCGCGGCAATACGCGCGACACGCTCTATCTGGTCTCTGGCAGCGGAGAAACGGCAGCTGTCGGTATGCATGGCATTCCCGAAGCAGAACTGGCCGACCAGGGAATAAAATTCTCCTCAGTCTCCCCCCTGAAGGAAAACAGCCCTGTAACCGCCATGTTCAGCCTGCCCCCGGAAGCGACAAACCGGGAGGACTGGTATGTGATGACCGTCTCTAGGCAGGGGATGGTGAAAAAGAGCGCCCTTTCCGAACTACCCGGCCCCTCCGCCCAGACATTTGAGCTGGCCCGCAGCAAGGACGATGACGAGATCCAATGGGCGCTGGTGACCAGCGGCAGCGACGAGATCATGCTGGTGACTGCCAGCGGGATGGCGATCCGCTTCTCGGAAGAAGAAGTGCGCCCCATGGGACTGCTGGCAGCCGGGGTGAATGGGATCAAGCTCAAAGGGGATGATGAAATCGTGGGGGCATTCGTGGTCAACCCGAAATATGATGTCTTCCTGCTGCATGTGGATGGCGCGGCCAAACGCGTTAAGGCGGACCAGTTCCCCACCCAGGGACGCTACGGCCAGGGCGTGATCGCCTGGAAATTGGGCAAGAGCGAAAAGCTGAAAGGTGCCGCCAACCACAAGCCCAACTTTGAGGTCGGTGTACACCTGGCGAAACTTGCCGCCAAACGCATCCGCCTGGACGATGCCAAGATTCGCACCCGCCCGGCCAACGGCAACTCGGTGATCGACAATATCAAGGACGGCGTGGTCTTCCTGACCGTGCCGTGGGAAGCGCCGGACGACCTGCTGGGCGAAGAAGCCGCTCAAAAGCGCAGTCAGCCCAAGCCAGAGCCGAAACCGGAACCCAAGCCCAAAAGTACCCGCAAACCCGCCGAACAGATGACCCTGCTGGGTGATGAAACCGAAAAGAAACCAGCCGCCAAGCGCAAAAGCACTACCCGCAAAACTTCCACGCGTAAAACGAGCACGAGGAAGACAAGCACCAGAAAAACAAGTACGCGCAAGACGAGTACACGGCGGAAAAGTAGTAAATAGTATACAGTAGGTAGTAGGTAGTTAACAGTAATAAACATGGCGCAAGAAACCCTTGCGCCATTTTCTTTTTCTAAGTTATTCCTGCTTACTGTATTCTGTTCACAGTGTACTGTGTGCTGTAAACTGTCAACTATTAACTTTCCACTCCCTCCAACCCCAACTCCTCCGCAATCCCCTTCATCGCCTCCAGCACATTGCCCACATGCTCCCACGTCTCGATGCCCAGGGCCTCGATATTGGCGTCCATCTCCTCGCGGCTGGCCCCGGCGGCAAAACGCAGGTCTTTCCACTTTTTACGCACGGAGCTGACCTTGACATCTGCGATCGCTTTGGAGGGACGCACCAACGCCGTGGCGGTGATCAGGCCAGTCAGCTCATCGCTGGCGGCCAATGTCTTGCGCAGCAGGGTATCCCTTGGCACGCCGGAATGGTCGGCATGGCTTTGAATGTCGTTGATCATCGCCTCGTCCACGCCATACTCCCGGAGGATCGGTACGCCTTCGCTGGGATGGGTTTCCAGGTCGGGGTGGATCTCCCAGTCAAAGTCGTGCAGCAGCCCGGTGATCCCCCATCGTTCTTCATCCTCGCCAAACATGCGCGCATAATAGCGCATGGCAGCTTCCACCGCCAGCATATGCCGCACAAGGCTCTCGGTTTCCACATATTTGCGCACCAGCGCCAATGCCTGCTCTCGGTCTATCATGGGTCCATTCCTTCCAGATAAAGATTTGTATAATCAGATGTTTCCGGCGGAGAGAGGTAAACCTCTTTGAACGCCAATATGGTTGCCAATGTCTCCCGGATGTTCCATGCTATCAGGCTGCCATGCCAATAACGCCCGTGTTGGGCAGCCACTCCGGTCACATCCAGGCCCAACGCCTGGCATAAAAAGATCGTGCGGGGCAAGTGGTAAGGCTGTGTGACCACAATCGCCTCAGTGGCTTCCAGCTGGTGAACAGCATTATAGCAGGTAGCATACGTGCGCACCCCGCCATCATCCAGCAGGATATCCTCCGGCGGCACCCCTTTCTCTACGGCATATTCTCGCATGATAGCCGGTTCCGGGCTGCGGCCGCTCATCACCAGCTTTCCCACCTTCCCGGCGAAATACAGCTCAATTCCGCGGTCCAGCCGGTCCCGCAGCACCGCCGACGGCCGCCCATGGATGGTTTCCGCCGCCAGCACGATCCCCAACCGGGCTGCCGGCACATCCTTTACCGTGAAAATTACAGGCTGCGCCTGAAAGGTAGTATAGATACGAGGAACAGCAGTCAATAAGAGGATCAGCATTCCCCAGAAGAGCAACTTTCGAAGCCAGGTAAGCCGTTTTGGTGGTTGCATACCGGCGATTTTATCACAAGGGAAATGGATTTGAAATCGCCGGATAAAATGAGAATGGACATAAAAGGTGGCAATTTTCAGTCATGTAACCATACCGGATAAGTCATTACCCCTTGGTTCCAGTGGGAATCCGGCAAAATAGGCATTCATGGGTTCCCGCCTGCGCGGGAACGACCTAAAAGGGGGAATATCCCCACAGGAATATTCGCTACAAGGTTTATTTTTTCCCTGATTCGCGCCTACCTGAAAATAAAGGCCTGGAAAATTCCAGGCCTTTGAAGACAAAACTTCTTTCTTTTAGACAAACCGCTCGCGCAAGCTGGAGCTGATATAGTCCATGGAGGCAACCACGATGGCGATCGCCAGCATATTCACGCTCGCTGCCCGGTAATTCAGCAGGTTGATGTTCTGCTGGAGGATAAAGCCGATTCCACCGCCGCCGACAAAACCGATAATCGTGGACATACGCACGTTGATGTCCCAGCGGTACATGGTAAAAGAGATGTAGGGCGGGATGATCTGCGGGACAACCGCAAACACGATCGTCTGCAATCGGTTGGCACCGGTCGCCTGGATGGCCTCCAGCGGCCCTTCCAGGATGCTCTCCACCTGCTCGGAATACAGCTTGGAGAGTGCGGCAACTGTGTGCAGCCCCAGGGCCAGTGAACCTGCAAAGGGTCCCAGGCCAACCCAGGCCACGAACACGATCGCCATCACCAGCGCCTCAACCGAACGGGTGCCGTTCAGGATCGTGCGGATGATACCGTAGAAGATAATCCCCACAGGCAAAGGCTTTTTCGGAGAGTTCACTAACGCCAGGATCAATCCAAGAACTGCGCCAATCCCTCCCGGCCACCAGAGCGTGATCGCCGGATTGTTGAACTGGTAGAACCAGTTCACGCCGTTCATGATCAGGATCGCAATCGCAGCGCCAGCCAGGGGGGTGATCACCAGGTTTACGATCTTCCCGGTTGTCGCAGGAAGACTTTCACTGATGAACTGCCCCCATTTACCAAACAGACCGCCAACGATGCCGCCGCCTGCGATGGCAGCGATTCCGGCAACCAGCATGTTGACGATATCGCCGATCTGATAAATGAACCTGCGCATAAAGTACAGGGGCACTTCTTCATTCGGGGTCAGATAATCGCCAATCCAGAGGAAAAGATTGGCAACAAACAGGATCGAACCGATCACCATAATCGCCATTAACAGGGATTTTAGCACTCCTATGATTTGTTCTACGAACTTATTCTTCTCTTTTCCATCCTCATCCTCGCCCTGATGCCCGAAGATCCACTTGAACAAATAGAATGTCAACAGCGGGAAAATGATCGTTCCCGCAAGAATCCAGAGGAGATTATCCAGCATAGGAGCAAGCGCACTGACCAGCAATTTGTTCCCTTTGGAACCCAACCAGATGCCCAAAGGCCAACCCACCAACGCCAGTGCGATATTGCTCAACGGGATCTTGATATCAGACATCAGGTTGCGGGCGGCAAAAAAGCTGATCGGGATGGCGATCAGGGTACCGAAAGTGGTCGCCAGCAGCGCCATAAACACCGTTTCAACGATCTTTTCCCAGGTGATCTTGGCATCCCTCGAGATCATTGGCGCGCCAACCGGCGTCCGGCCAGTCGCCCGCAGCGCCTGGGGATCTTCTTTCACCGTCCGGTTCGGGATTTTTACCTCGATGGCAAAATTTCCCTGGGCATCCGCCTGAAAACTATCCAATGGGATCGCCACCCCGTCCGGGGCTTCAGCGCTGAAGCCGATGAAATTGATCGGGCCGGAGGAATTTGCCTGGAAGTTATAGCCCTCAACCGTGATCGTCTCACCGGGTTCGGCACACCAGGAGCTAAGCAGGATAAACGCACCAGAGCGATCAATTTCCGGCGATTCCACACCGCCTTCCGGGCAGCCTAAATAGAACGGCTCTTCTACATCGACGGTTTCATAGTTGTAGTCAAATATATGCGGATGCGCCAGCGCCCGTAAAATACGGGTCAGCGATTCTATCCGGCGTTCAGAGCGGGTCTCTGAAAAGTTGATCTTGGTGATGGTGAAACCATAAGCATACACAACGATGAGTGCGATGGTCGCCAGGCCAACGCCAATTGACCTAAGCAAAGGGGATTTATTCTTCATGGTTTCCTCCTCATCCTACTCGCTCGGCATCTTTGCCGTAAATGTCCCTGAACTTTTCGTCATCGATATCTTCAGGCGAGCCGTCAAACATCAGATTCCCTTCATTCAAAGCAATTGCCCGGTCCGCATAGCGGTGCACCAGGTCCAGGAAGTGCAAGCTGCACAAAACGGTCACACCATCTTCTTTATTGATCTTTTCCAGATACTGCATGATGGAGTGGGCCAATACAGGGTCCAGGCTGGCAACCGGTTCGTCCGCCAGGATGATGGCCGGTTCCTGTATCATGGCGCGGGCAATCCCTACCCGCTGCTGCTGGCCGCCGCTTAGTTCATCGGCCCGTTTGTAAGCTTGGTTTTTGATCCCGACCCGATCCAGTTGGGCAAGCGCCATCTCTATATCACTTTTCGGAAAGCGGTTCAGTGCGCTCATCATCGGGTTGACATATCCCAGCCGCCCGGAAAGCACATTGGTGATCACCTTGGATCTTGAGACCAGATTGAAATGCTGGAAGACCATCCCGATCTTGCGTCGGATGAGCCGCATTTCATCCTGGGTAGCGGCAGTGACATCCTGCCCATTCCAGATGATCTGTCCTGCGGTGGGCTCGATCAGCCGGTTGATACATCGGAGCAACGTGGATTTGCCGGAACCGCTGAGACCAATGACGGCCAAGAACTCACCCTGCTTGACGGTAAAACTGACATTGTTCAATGCCTGAACGCCGCCATCGTACACTTTTGAAAGGTTTTTGACTTCTAGCATGAATAGACTACCGCCTTTCTATAAAACTGGATTCCACTTTGACTTTACAACAAAATACTATTTCGAGAAAAATAATCAATGATACCTGAATTAAATATTGCCCCAGGAATATTCCTGGGGCAATAAATGTTACTGGTTCAAAACTCTACTCGCCGAGGCCTTCGAGGGTAATACCCTGCTGGGCAACCAGAATGCGGACGCCGTCAAAGTTCTCGTCAGCAATCGGGCCAACCGCGGTCCAGTTGTAGAATTCCTCAGCACAAATGGATTCAAGGCAGTCCGGGTTGTCAAGAGTGATAAATGCTGTCACTGCATCCAGAATGGCCTGTTTCATCTCTTCGGGGAAATCGGGGGAGAAGGACATGGTGTCATTCGGGATTTCCTTGGAAATGTCCAGAATGCGGACTTTCTGTACAATGTCAGGGGCATCGGTGGTAACGGATGCGCGGACATCGAGCACGCGGTAGTCACCGCAGAACAGTCTGCCTTCGTCATTCACTGCGCAGGATTCAACGACGTCATCCGGAACATCCGGGGAGTCGCCCATCGCCCAGGTGCCTTCGGGCAGCAGCGGGGGGCTGAAGAAAGCGGTTCCAACATCGGCCTGGCCATTGTAAACAGCCAGAGCAGCATTGTTGTGATTGCCTGCTTCGACGGTTTCGCCCATTTCAATGCCCATGTCAGCAAAGATCGAGGCGGGGTACAGGTAACCGGAGGTGGAGCCAGCATCCGGGTATGCCCAGGTGGCGCCAGCCAGGTCTGCCAGGGTCTGGTATTCGCTGTCGCGGGCTACATAGAAGCCGGTCCAGTACACGTTCCAGCCAAAGCGCTCGGCAGCCAGGCCAGGCTGCACACCACAAAGCTGGTTCGCCAGCACATAACCAAGGGCAGGAATAAAGCCAATGGTATCGTCAGGCGATGCGCACATTTCCTCAATGGTTGCGGCGTATGAGGTCGGCACGCTGACTTCGAAGGTGTAGCCAGTAGCCGCATTGAGAGCGGCAGCCATCACGGCACCACCATCAACAATGGTTTGAGCTTCCACGGACGGGACGAACAGGACTTTGATCGGGTAATCTGCATCCCCGAGCATCGGTGCCGGTTCTTCCACAACCTCTTCGGTCGGCTCTTCCATGGGTTCTTCAGTTGGTTCCTCCATGGGTTCTTCGGTTGGTTCTTCCATGGGTTCTTCAGTTGTAGCTGTGTTCCCGCCGCCACATGCGGAAAGGACCATCGCGGCTACTACCAGGAGACCCAAAAGCAAAAACAGTTTTTTGAACTTCATATCTTCTCCTATACTTTTTGGTTTACAAAGTTTTGCATTTCACTAATGCTGGATTAATCATAATGCGAAATCGCCATCCAATCAAGTCCCAGAAGGTAATTGGATTGTTAAAATTTTCAAAGGAAAAACCCCAACATTGCTTGTGGATAAAAATTTGGTTTTTTTCCTTTCATATGGGAGTAAAAGCTACCTGTTTCTTTGCCCCGGTTCAAAATCATCAAACTGCACCTTGACCATTCTTCAACTCCCCATTAAAATCACATGTCGCCCTTAGTCTTTCATTTAAGGTGCGCCAGGACTGAAAATGTTTGAAACACTGACAGAACGATTAAACCAGGTATTCAGCGAACTGCGCCGGCATGGCAAGCTCTCCGAGAAAGATGTAGACACTGCCATGCGGGATGTGCGCATGGCGCTGCTCGAAGCCGACGTGCATTATTCGGTGGTGAAATCCTTTGTCAGCAATGTTCGGCAAAGAGCCATTGGCGCTGAAGTTTCCCGGGCGCTCAACCCTGCCCAGCAGGTGATCAAGATCGTCAACGAAGAACTGATCGCCACCCTCGGGCAGCCCGAATCGCTCAACCTTTCCGGCCCCAAGCCGCACATGATCATGGTCGTCGGCCTGCAAGGTTCCGGTAAGACCACCACTGCTGGTAAACTCGCCAGCCAGCTGCGCAAGCAGGGAGAGCGCGTCATGCTGGTGGCCGCCGACCCATACCGGCCAGCAGCGATCCAACAGCTCCAGACCCTGGGCGCTAACATCGGTGTGGAAGTGTTCAATAAACCCGAACTGGCACCCCCCGACCTGGCAGCGATGGCCTACATCAAAGCGCAGCAAGGCGGCTATTCGGTCTTCATCCTGGATACGGCTGGACGCTCCCAGCTGGACGACAGCCTGATGGACGAGCTCAAGGCCATCACCAAAAACGTCACCCCCAACGAGGTGCTTTTGGTCGTCGATTCGATGATCGGGCAGGAGGCGGTCAACATCGCCCAGGGCTTCCGCAAAGCCGTGCCGGTCACCGGCCTGGTGCTCAGCAAAATGGACGGCGATGCCCGCGGTGGCGCGGCCATTTCCATCCGGTCTGTCACCGGCGTCCCGATCAAGTTCCTGGGCGTCAGCGAGAACATGGACGGCCTGGAAAAATTCGACCCCAACCGGTTATCCTCCCGCATTTTGGGAATGGGTGATATGATTGGGCTGATCGAAAAAGCCGAAGAAGAACTGGATGCCCAGGAGGCAGCCAAATCGGCGCAAAAAATGCTCTCTGGCGAGTTCACCCTTGATGACTTTCGGGACCAGCTCCGCCAGGTGCGCAAAATGGGCCCTATCGGTCAATTAATGGGTATGCTCCCCGGCAATATGGCCGGCGGGATGATGGCAAAGGTGGACCCTAAAGAAGCGGAAAAAGGATTTGTCCGCATTGAAGCCATCATCAATTCAATGACGCCGGACGAACGGCGTAAGCCCAAGATCCTGAATGCCAGCCGCAAACGCCGGATCGCAGCCGGGTCGGGCACTGAAGTTATGGAAGTCAACCGCTTACTCCGCCAGTTCCAGGAGATGCAGCGGATGATGAAAAAATTTAAAAAATCGGGCATGCGCGGTTTACCGGGCATGTTCGGTTAGTGTGCGGTACACAGGTTTCTCGCTGAAGGGTCCCCCTCCTGAAGCCAATATCGAGCTTCGCTCGATCCATTACCTGAAGATGCCCGGCTGGAACCCGGTAATACGCCCCCCCTTCAAGGCGTCATTTTTACCGGACAGAAAGCTGCACACGCATATCAAAAACAAAACAGGAGAATTTAACACATGGTTCGTTTAAGATTACGCCGAGTAGGCAGAAAAAAGCAGCCCAGCTACCGCATTGTGGCCGCAGACAAAGACGCCCCGCGCGACGGGCGCTTTCTGGAAATTGTCGGGTTCTACAACCCGCGCACCGAGCCTTCCACCATTTCCATCAAGGAAGACCGCGTTTTCGATTGGTTGAGCAAAGGCGCACAGCCCAGCGACTCAGTGGAAAGCATTTTCCGCCAGATGGGCACCCGCGACCGCTTTGAACGCTTCAAAGCCGGGGAAGCCATCGAAACCCTGCTGGAAGAATATGCCACAGTGGAAGAAAGCCGCAATGTGACCAGCAAAACCCGCGTAGATACCAAACAGAAGCTTTCCAAGAAAGCACTGGCCAAAGCTGAGGCAGCTGAAAAAGCTGCAGCGGAAGCTGCCGCCGCCAAAGCACAGAAAGCCGCTGAAGCAGCTGCCCCTGCTGAGGTAGTTGAAGAAGCCGCACCTGCTGAGGAAGAGGAACCAGAAGCAGAGGAATAATCCCCCTGCGAACTGAGAGGAAGTATGCAAGACCTTATCGAGTATATTGCCCGTTCATTGGTAGACGACCCCACTCAGGTGGATGTCAATCAGCGCCGCTACGGTTCGACCACAAATGTGCGTCTGAAAGTCGCCAAAGAAGATATGGGCCGGGTGATCGGCCGTAACGGCCGGGTGGCAAATGCCATGCGCATTTTGCTGCGTGTTGCCGGTGCCCGCAAGGCAAAACGCGTCAAGCTGGAAATTGTGGAGCCTGAATGACCTCCAGGCGACGATTAACAGCCGCCCGACGCAAAGAAAAACAAAATCAAAAAGAGGGAAAATCCCCAGGTTTTGATCAGGCAGGGGCGCAGCAATATGCGCCACCTGCTTTTCTTTTGGTGGGCAAGCTCAACCGCCCGCACGGTGTGCACGGCGAGATGATCATGACCCTAATGACCGACTTCCCGGAGCGGCTCAAACCGGGCGTTGAAATCTTTCTGGGTATCGCTCACCAGAAGGCGGCAATCAAATCCGTCCGGCATCACAACCGAGGGTTCCTCGTCGCGTTGGAAGGGTTTGGCAGCCGGGAAGAAGTAGACCAACTGCGTAACCAGGAAGTGTTCGTCTCCGCAGAAGACCGCCCTCCCCTGCCTGAAGGGGAATACTACCTGCACCAGATCCTCGGCCTCCAGGTCGTCAGCGATGCGGGGGACATTCTGGGAATCGTTTCGGACTGGATCGAGACCGGCGCAAATGGGGTATGGATCGTGCGTGACGAATCCGGTACGGAGATCCTCCTGCCAGATATAGATGATGTCGTCCTGAACATCAACCTGGAAGAGGGACTAATGACCGTCCACCTGCTCGAAGGGTTGATCTAGCCAATCAACAGCTTTAAAAAATTAATTCTCAAATGAAGCATCCCGCCGAAAATGTGAGGTGCTTTTTTTGACCAAATAAAGCTCAGTTTCATTAAAATTGTTGGCTAACCAATTATCTTAATTTATCAATAACACCACCTTCCCTCTTGACATCCACAAAACCGCTGTGGTATTCTCAATCCCGTTTACCGTGTACGAAGGGGTCTCCTTCATTTAATGCAAAAGACGCGTAAGCAATAATTTCAGGAGAAATGGTATGGATGACCGTTCATACTGGGTAGGGCTAAACCTGGTAAAGGGGATTGGCGCTGCCCGTTTCAACGCACTAATTGAGCATTTTGGCAGTTCACAGGCTGCCTGGGATGCCCCCGCGTCTGCACTCTATGCCACCGGGTTGCCCACAGCTGTGATCGAAGAGCTGCTTCAACTGCGCGCCAACACAGACCTTCAGGTGCTCCTGGACGATTTTAAAGCCCGGGGAATCACCCTGCTGACCCCGGAAGATACTGCGTACCCACACCGTCTGAAACAAATCGACCTGCCGCCACCGGTGTTGTATGTTCTTGGTGAAATCACCACTAAAGATGATTGGGCTGTAGGCATTGTCGGCACCCGGCGAATGAGTCCCTACGGCCAGCAGGTAGCTGAAGAACTGGCCCGCTTCCTGGCCGCAAACGGGGTTACCGTGGTGAGCGGGTTGGCCCGCGGTATTGATTCCGTCGCTCACCAGGCCGCCCTGGAGGCAGGTGGACGCACCATCGCGGTGCTGGGCAGCGGGGTAGACCAGATTTACCCGGCTGAGAACCGCGGCCTGGCTGCCCGGATGATGCAGCAGGGAGCGGTGATCAGCGATTATGCCCCTGGCACCCCTCCCGAAGGTAGCAACTTCCCGCCGCGCAACCGTATAATTGCCGGATTGTCGATTGCCACCGTGGTGATCGAAGCTGGAAAGCGCTCCGGGGCAAACATTACCGCTCAATTTTCCGTCGATCAGGGCAAAGAAGTCTTTGCAGTACCGGGCAATATTTACGCCCCGCAAAGCGTCGGCACCAACAAACTCATCCAGGATGGCGCACACCCGCTGCTCAAACCGGAAGACCTGCTGGAAGTACTTAACCTCACTCTGGTAACCGAACACCAGCAAGCCCGCATGGTCCTCCCGGAAAACGCGGCTGAAGCCGCCATTTTTGGTGTACTGGGGCATGAACCCCTGCATGTGGATCAGATCGGCATCCAGGCCAACCTCCCCATCGAAGAGATCAGCGCCACATTGGCATTGATGGAGCTCAAAGGGATGGTTCGCCAGGTTGGCGGGATGCGCTATATTGCGATTAGAGAAGTCAAAAACGCCTATCATATAAAGGAATAATAATTATGAACGAACATAACTATGCTGTGATCATGGCTGGTGGAGGTGGGACCCGTCTCTGGCCGCTGTCTCGAAAAGATAAACCCAAACAAATGCTTAAACTGGACGGGGAACGCACCCTGTTTGAAATTGCCGTTGAACGGCTGTTGGGCCTCTTCCCGGTTGAAAAGATCATGGTAGTCACTTCGGCATCCCAGGCGGAAGTCTTCCAGAAAGAGCTGCCCGCAATCCCAGCTGAGAACTACGTGATCGAACCCTTCGGGCGGGATACCGCTGCAGCCATTGGTCTGGCCGCTGTTGCCCTCAAGCATCGGGACCCGCAAGCCATTATGGCGGTAGTGACTGCCGACCATTACATCGATCGTGAGAGCCGCTTTTTACACGTCCTCCGGGCGGCCTCGCAGGTAGCAGATGACGGTTATCTGGTCACTCTGGGCATCCAGCCAACCTTCCCATCTACAGGGTTCGGCTACATCCAGCAAGGCAGCTATTTGGGCACATACGAGAATATTGTCGTGTTCAACGCCCTCAGCTTCAAGGAAAAGCCGGACATGGAAACCGCCATCCAGTTCATCGAAGCGGAAGACCATTCGTGGAACTCCGGCATGTTCATCTGGAAGGTAGACCAAATCCTCTCCGAGATTTCCCGGCTGATGCCCAAACTGGATAAAGGGCTGAACAATATTGCCGCTGCCTGGGGAACACCAGAACACACAAAAGTGCTGCTCGAAGAGTGGGAAATGCTGGAAAAAGTCTCCATCGATTTTGGCATTATGGAGAAAGCCCAAAATGTAGCTGTGATCCCTGCGCGCGGATTGGGCTGGAGCGATGTTGGCAGCTGGAATGCGGTGTATGAGGTGCTGCCCAAAAGCGCCATGGAAAATGTGATCATCTGCAAGCAGCACATCACCGAAGACACAGAAAATACGCTCATCTTCACAAAAGAAGAAAGCGATCGTCTGATCGTCACCCTGGGCATTAAGGATACCGTGATCGTCGATGCGGGAGATGTTCTCCTGATCTGCGACAAAGACCACGCCCAGGATGTACGGGGAATTGTTAAGCAGCTGGAAGAAGAAGGTAAGAATATTTATTTATAGCACGTACATTTATTGGTTCGTGTTGAAGTTTTTGGAGGTTTCATTTGGAAGCTTATTGTGTAAAGTGTAAGAAAAAAAGAGAAATGCAGGACGCAAAGGCGGAGTTCACCGCCTCAGGTGCGCCGGGCACACGCGGCACCTGCCCGGTTTGCGGCACGACCATGTTCCGCATGGGGCGCACCGATGCGCACGCCAACCTGACCCCGCCCGAACGGCCTGCCCGCAGTAATAAGCAAACCCAGCGCAAAGGCAACCTGGTGATCGTTGAATCCCCTGCCAAAGCGCGCACCATCGGCCGCTACCTGGGCAAAGGCTATCGCGTCGAGGCCTCGGTCGGGCATGTGCGCGACCTGCTGCGCTCGCAATTATCGGTTGATATAGAAAACGACTTTGAACCTAAATACCGCGTCCCGAACGAGAAGCGGCCGGTGGTAAAAGAGCTGAAAAACTTGGCAGCCAAGGCTGAACAGATCTACCTGGCAACTGACCTCGACCGGGAAGGCGAAGCGATTGCCTGGCACTTAATGGAAGCCGCCGAGATCGAACCGGAACGCGCCAAGCGAGTGGTCTTCCACGAGATCACCAAACCCGCCATCGAGGAAGCTTTTGCCCACCCGCGCGAGATTGATATGGACCTGGTGGACGCCCAACAGGCTCGCAGGATCCTGGACCGGCTGGTGGGATATTCTCTCAGCCCGATCCTGTGGCGCAAGGTGCGCAACCGGCTTTCTGCCGGGCGTGTGCAGTCGGTCGCGCTGCGGCTGGTCGTAGACCGCGAGCGTGAGATCGATGAATTTGAGCCGGTAGAATACTGGACCATCGCCGCAGAACTGCGCCCCGAAGGCACCCAAAAGACCTTCATCGCCAAACTGAACAAAGTGGATGGCGAAAGTGTGGAGTTTGGCAGCGAAGAAGAAGTTCAGCCCGTTGTGGCAGATATGGAAAAAGCTGCCTACACGATCAAGAAGATCAAACGCGGCACCCGCAAACGCAACGCCCCTGCCCCCTACACCACCAGCACCATGCAGCAGGAGGCATCCCGCCGGATGCGCTTCACTGCTCGCCGCACAATGGCCCTCGCCCAGCAGTTATATGAAGGCATCAGCATCGACGACCAGGAAACCGTCGGTCTGATCACCTATATGCGTACCGATTCCACCCATGTTTCGGAACTGGCGCAGAATGAAACCAGGGAATATATCCGCAAAAAGCACGGCGCAAAGTTCCTCCCCCCGGAAGCACCGCAGTATACAACCAAGGCCAAAGGGGCACAGGAAGCTCACGAAGCCATCCGCCCCACCTCGGTGCTGCGCACGCCCAAGCAGATGAAAGCCTACCTCAGCAAAGACCAGTATCGCCTCTACCAGATGATCTGGCAGCGTTTTGTTGCCTCACAGATGGAAGCGGCCGTCTTTGATACCCTGACCGTGGACATCAAAGGAAAAACAGACAGCCACAATTACAATCTGCGGGCCACTGGTTCTACCGTCCGCTTCCTGGGCTTTATGATCGTCTACGAAGAAACCAAAGGCGAATATGACCTCGACGAAAATGGCGATATTGCCAATATTCCGCCAGAACTGGAAGAAGGACAGCGCCAGCATCTGGTGCGGGTCATCCCGGAACAACATTTCACCCAGCCGCCGCCGCGTTTCAGTGAGGCTACCCTGGTGCGTGCCTTGGAAGAGAACGGCATCGGACGGCCTTCCACCTATGCCCCCACACTCAGCACCCTGCAAAACCGGGGATATGTGTTCCGCGAAGGACGCCGCCTGATCCCCACCGAGACCGGGATCATCGTCAACGACCTGCTGATGGAGCACTTCCCGGAAATTGTAGACCTGGGCTTCAGCGCCCGCATGGAAGAAGACCTGGACAAAATTGCCCACGAACACACCGACTGGATCGATGTCATCCGTGAGTTTTACGACCCCTTTGAACAGCAATTGGAAAAAGCCAACGAAGAAATGCCCGAAGTAAAGGCGGAACCTGAATACGTCGGCCGCACCTGCCCCGAATGTGGACAGGGCCAGCTGCTCATCCGTTGGGGACGCTTTGGCAAATTCATCAGCTGTGAACGCTTCCCGGAATGCCGTTATACCGAACCCTTCCTGGATAAAATAGGCGTTACCTGTCCCAAAGATGGCGGTGAGATAGTGGAACGGCGCACCCGCAAGGGACGCATCTTCTATGGCTGCTCCAATTACCCGGAATGCGACTTCACCTCCTGGAAGAGACCGCTGCCCACACCCTGCCCCAACTGCCAGGGCACCCTGGTGATCCAGAATTCAAAGCATGCCCAATGCCTCGAATGTGAAACCAGCTATCCTCTCGAAGAGGTTCAGCCGGAAGAACAAACCGAAGGATAACCATTCACTGATCTATGGCATAAAGCTTGCACTGTTTTAATCGGGCTTGACATTTGGTTGCACAAATAGATACCCTGGTCTACAATTATTTCAAAGTAGTGGACCAAAGCAGTTTAGTTCATTAAATCTGCTGGCCCTGCCGCAAGCATCATGATAAACGGCAAAACAGCGCATCTTTTTGGGAGTGTACGATGGCTTTTGATAATATGGATTACGATTTTGAAGAAGAAGACGAGGTTTTTGAACAACCTCTGACATACGAAGAGGAAGAAGAACCTGCCTCTGGAGGGTCTCAATTCTCAGACCTGCTTGCCAAAGTCACCAGCAACCCCCTCTATGTGGGGATTGGCGCACTGGTCGTCGGCCTGCTGATCGGCCTGATCTTTGCCTGGGGAATCTGGCCCGTAAAATATGTGGATGCTTCCCCTTCCAACCTGCATCAGAATTTCCAATTGGATTGGATGCGCATGGTAGTGGATTCCTACAACCTGCGGCAGGATAATGCCCTGGCATCAGAACGGATCAGCGCCCTGGGTGAAAACAGCACAGAGGTACTTCAACTGCTGGTTGCCAACCCTGGCGACCAGGTCAGCCAATTGGCTTTGCAGAACTTCCTGAACCAATATAACCCTGAAGCTGTTCCCCCCACAGACACGACTACCGATACAGGCACCGGGGAAGGTGAGGAAGCTGCACCCAGTTCCTCGCGCAACAGCACGATGCTCCTGCTGGCCTGTGCCATTTCCGGCGTGATCGCCATTGGGCTGGCTGCCTTCTACATCCTGCGGATGCGCAACCGCCAACCGGGCGGACAAACTGCTGCGGCACGGGCGCAGGAATTCTCCCGCCAGGCCATGCAGACAGATTACGAAGCCATGGGCCAGGATACTCCTATTGCCCAGTGGATGACCACTTACCTGGTTGGCGACGATCTGTATGACGATTCCTTCAGCATCGACTCGCTCACCGGGGAGTTCCTGGGTGAATGCGGTGTAGGGATTGCCGATACCATCGGCGTGGGCGAACCCAAACGTGTTTCTGCCTTTGAAGTCTGGCTGTTCGACAAGAACGATATCCAGACCGTTACGAAGGTGTTGATGAGCGGCCATGCGATGAACGACGAAAGCACCTACGCCCGCCTCGAAGCCAAGGGCGAACCCGTCCTGGCGACCCCCGGCGGGACCATCGAACTCGTGACCAAGACCCTGCGCATGGTTGTACGGGTGATGGACATGGACTATGGCACCGGCCACCTGCCCGAGAACAGCTTCTTCCAGCGCGTTACACTGGAACTGGCGATCTGGTCTTACAACGGATAACCACAAACCTGATTAATGAAAACGCCCGGATTTACCGGGTGTTTTCTTGTCGTTTAATCCAATATTTCTCGGATCAGATCAATGTTATTCCTGACCTGTTCCAGCCTCACCCAGGCCATCAGGTAAGCGATCCCGATCACCACTTCCAAACCGGAAACGATGACGATCGCCCTCCCCGTCAACTGACCGGTGAGCAGCAGGATCAACTCGGCAATCAATGTCAGCCAAAAGATTCCCCCGAACACATACGCATCTCTCCGCCGCCCTTTCTGACGAATTTTAAGCAAATCCAGGTAATTCTCCAATTTATTAGCCATTTCCAATTACCTCCTTTCACCCTATTCATGGAAACCAGCCATTTTCAGCACCCGCAGCGCACGGGTTGTTACCCATTTATTGGGCTGTTTCTTCTCCCCAAAATTGAACCAGATACGGTCGTTATAGTCAAAGTCCAACATCCAGCGGCCGTCTTCGTCCTGCTTCCCGAGGATATAGTCCAATGCGTTGGCCAGCCGCGGGTCCTTGCCATAGCCCAGCCGCACCAACGCTTCCACATTTTGCAGCATATCGGCAATGTAGAATACCGGAAAACCAAATTTCCACCAATTTCGGCTGGGCTGCTTGCCATCCTTGGTGGGATATTTGGCGGTCACCGGGTCCACACGCAACAAAATCTCCACCCCGCGCTGGATAGCCCGTTCCATCAGCGGGGTGCGCTGCCCGGCAGGGAGATAGCTGAACGCCAGCATTTCCTTGATCCCGCCCCAGGCGCAGTCAAAATTCCCGTTGATCTTGCAGCCAAAACCCGGCCCGCTCTTGTATTGGTAGTAACGGATCGGTGAGGATTTGTCCTCCTGTGGGGCAACCCCCCCACCGGTGATGCTGCGGGCCATCCATTCAAAAGCCTGCTCCATGCGCGGATCATAGAACCCCACTGATAGCAAGGCTGTCAGCAGGTTGCCCTGCAGGCAGTCGATCGTCCCGGAAGGCGCTCCGGAACCGTATACCGAGAACTGCCCATGAGCGGTCATTGCATTTTCCAGCAGATAATTACAGCCAGTTTTTATACGCGCATCCATGGAAACGGTAGCTCCCGTCTGCCCCAGCATGATCAACGCCCAGACGGTGCTGCGGTATTTACGCGAATACCCATGCCCCGGCTTGACCCAGAAACCGGACACATCCATCTGGTCCAGCACCGCCGCAATCGGCCCGTCCCGGTGAGCAGCCTGCATTGCTTTTTGCAAGACCGGGTCTTCAGCCGGGAGGTCTTCCAGATCCCGCAAGGCTAGGTAACGCACGCCCGGATCGGATTC
>QKGK01000279.1 GCA_003250455.1 Chloroflexota bacterium
TGGGGGGAGAATTTGGGGCAGCGTACATGGTGGAACAGCATCCAGAAGTGCTGGAAGGCGTGAAATACGCTTTGGGAGAGTTTGGGGGATCCAATATTTCGATTGCGGGAAAAAAGTTTTACCCTATCCAGGTATCGGAAAAGCAAATTTGCCAAATTAAATTAACGGTACATGGGCCAGGAGGGCATGGGTCTTCGATCGTTCCCAATAATTGCCTGCGGAAAGTCGCAACGGTGATAGAGCGCCTCAATGACCGGCGGATGCCTGTACACATCACGCCGCCTGTCCGGGCTATGGTGGAAGGGATGTCGCAGGGAGTTGGGGGAGTTGTGGGGATGGTGATCAAATTGCTGCTCATTCCAAGGTTTACGGACTTTCTTTTAGACCGATTGGGAGATGTGGGTTTGGCATTAATTCCGATGTTCCATAATACGGTCAATGCGACGATCATTTCCGGAGGAGAAAAGATCAATGTGATCCCCAGTGAAACGATCATCAAGCTGGATGGACGGATGCTGCCGGGGATGAAGCCTGAGCAGATGATCGCCGAACTCCGTGATGTGATCGGGTTTGGTGAAGAAGATGTGAAGATCGAGGTTACCCTACATGAGCCAGGCCCAAGCTCTGTTGATTTTGGTGCTTTTGAGGTCCTGTCTGCTGCTTTGAAAGAGCTAGATCCAGAGGGCAATCCAATCCCGATGGTGCTTCCGGCGGTGACGGATGGACGGCACCTGGCAAAACTGGGCATCCAGACCTATGGCTTTATCCCCATGCAATTGCCGGAGGATTTTGAATTCTTCAAGGTGGCCCATGCGGAAGATGAACGTGTTCCAGTGGATTCGATTGATTTTGGGATGGAAGGGATTTATCGGGTGATCAAGAGTTATAAAGGATAAAGAAAGAGCCACCGGTGGGACTCGAACCCACGACCCATCGCTTACGAAGCGATTGCTCTGCCAACTGAGCTACGGTGGCGGTAATGCAAACTCTGCTGCGATTGCGCGGCGAATTATACCAGCCTACGTGCCGGGCTGGCAAGAAAATAGTAAAAAATAATGAGGTAAACATTTGCGTGTAGCCATTATTTCATACCACACCTGCCCATTGGCTACTTTGGGTGGGAAAGATACCGGGGGCATGAATGTGTATGTCCGTGAACTGGCCAAGCAGCTAGGCCGGATTGGTATTGGTGTGGATGTGTTTACCCGCTCACAGGACGAGCATGTCCCTCATGTGGTGCACGACCTGGGTTACGGCAACCGGGTGATCCACGTTCCGGCAGGCCCGGAAAAGCCACTGCCTAAAATGGAATTGTCTGCTTTCATCCCGGAATTTGTCCAGTATGTGCTGGAATTTGCCGAACAAAAAAATGTTCATTATGATTTGCTGCACACCCATTATTGGATGTCCGGAATCGCAGGGCGGGATTTGAAATCTGCATGGGGGATACCGATGGTGCATATGTTCCACACCCTGGGGCTGATGAAAAACCGGATCGCCCGGCAAGGCGAGTTTGAAGGGGACTACCGGATCAAGGGGGAGCGGGAGGTGCTGCGGCACGCAGACAAGATCATTGCTGCCACCCAGGCGGAATTGGCCCAACTACAATGGCTGTACGAGGTTCGGACGGATAATGTGGTGATCATTCCTCCAGGCGTGGATGTCAATCATTTTTACCCGATTGCCAAAGAGGATGCGCGGGAATATATCGGGGCGGTTGATAAGCCGAAGATCTTATTATTCGTTGGCCGGATTGAACCCCTTAAGGGCGTCGATACCTTGATCCGCGGCATGGCCTTAATGAAGCAGTCGGGAGTTTTTGACCGCCAGCAGGTTTGTCTGGCAATCATTGGTGGAGATGCCTCTGTCAGTGAAGAAAATATGTCTCATGAAATGGCCCGGCTGCATGAAATCCGCGATCAATATCATTTGGAGCAAATGGTCACATTTTTGGGAAAACGTAGTCAGGATACGCTCCCGTATTATTATTCTGCAGCAGATGTGGTCGTAATGCCCTCGCATTACGAGTCGTTTGGGATGGTAGCGCTTGAGGCAATGGCCTGCGGCACACCGGTGGTGGCTTCTCAGGTGGGAGGCTTGGCGTACCTGATCCAGGACGGTGTGACCGGTTTCCATGTGCGGGACCAGGAACCGGAAGAATTATCCCGCCGATTGACTGAAATCCTGGAAAATGATTCTTTGCATGCTTCCCTGAGTCAAAATGCAGCGGAATATGCTAAAGGATATTCCTGGCAGGTGATCACAGATCGGATCAGGGGAGTGTATGATGACTTACTGGAAAAAGAGCCAGTTGGTAAATGAGTGCCATAAAAAAAGACCGCCTCAGGCGGTCTTTTTTTATCTATTTGTGTGGTTTTATGGATAGTTGCTGTTGTAAAACCAGTTGTAAGAATAGTATCCAGTGGTGGGGCTTTGCAGGCGGATGGCGATCT
>QKGK01000306.1 GCA_003250455.1 Chloroflexota bacterium
ATGCGGTCGGCTTCCAGTTCGAGGATCAGGTCCACCTTGGAGGCGGGCATGGTAGAGAAATAGGTGGTCCAGTCGAGATGGGTCATGGCGTTCCAGTAGCCGCCCAGCCGGGAGATGGCTTTGTCCAGCACCCCATTGGGGTATTTGGGCGTTCCTTTGAACTGCATATGTTCGACCCAATGGGAAGCGCCGGTCGTCCCCGGCAGCTCGCAGCGCGACCCCACCCGGTACCACATCCAGGTGGAGATCAGCGGGGCGGTGTGAATCTCCTTGAGCATGACGGTCAGGCCGTTCTTCAGTTGTACGCGGGTATATTCGGGTTCCATGCCACCTCAGCAGATGGGAGAGTGTCCTGTCATTTTACCTTATTTGAAACGGCAACATGAACCAAAATCCCCCCAAAGCGGAGAATATGCCTAAACTATTTTAAATGATACGGGACATCGATGATGGACCGCTGGTAGCCAAGGTGTCGGCGGCGGTAGAGCAAAGCCGCTTTGATCATCCAGGCGGTCTGGTTATGCAGCAGTCCCTGCCACCACCGGCCAGTCACAAATTCTGGCAGGACCACTGTAGCCAGCTGCCCATCTGCATAACTGGCATCTACCTGGTCCAGATAATCCAAAAGCGGGCCGACAATGGAGCGGTATGGAGAAGGCAGCACTTCCAGAGGAACCTGAGGCCACCAATGTTCCCACTTTAATCGGATGGCATCCCCGCTGCCTTCATCTAATTCAATATATACCGCCGTTACATTTTCAGAGATGGACTGGGCAAACTGGACGGCCTCTACAATGCCGCGATGCACACCGCTGATCGGGATCACTACGCGCGGATGGCCAGGGGCGGTTTCAACCTTCTCTACCATGCTCATTGAGAGCTGAACTGCGATATCCTGGTAATGCGAACGGATGCGCAGAAAAACCACCACTATGAACGGGATGGTCACGATGGTCAGCCAGGCCCCCTGTGAAAAACGGCTGCCCCCTACAATCAGTGTCGTGGCCCCGGTGATAAATGCGCCCACCCCGTTCAGCAGGGCTTTTATTTGCCAACCGCGACCGCGGTCCTTCCACCAATGCGCCACCATTCCGGCTTGCGAAAGCGTGAAGGCCATGAAGGCCCCCACTGCAAACAGCGGGATGAGCGCATGCGTATCGCCGCCAAAGGCCACTATCAGCACACCTGTCGCCAGCGAAAGAAAAATGATCCCGTTCGCCAGCACCAGACGGTCTCCCAGTCCGGTGAACTGCCGCGGCAGAAAACGGTCGGCAGCCAGCATGGCAGCCAGGCGCGGAAATCCGGCAAAACTGGTGTTGGCTGCTACGGTTAATACCAGCATTGTGCTGATCTGGATCACCAGGTAGAGAAACCCGTCTCCCAGCAGTCTGCGTGCCAGCGCAGAGAGGATGGTTTCTTCATTACCCGCCACCACCGCATAAAACTGGGTAAAGCCAATGCTCCCCAGAAAGAGGATGTTCATCAAGATTGCCATCACTGCCAGGGTGCGTTGGGCATTCCTGGCCTCGGGAGGTTTAAATGCCGGGACACCATTGCTGATCGCTTCGATTCCGGTCAGCGCTGTGCAGCCCGCTGAAAAAGCGCGCAGAACCAATATCGTGGTCAGCGGTGTAACTGCCAGGGGAGCGGTAACCGCATAGGACTGCGGCACACCGCTAAAAGAGCGAATCAGCGCATAAAACAGCATCGCCAGGTATGTGATCAGAAACAGGTACACGGGGATGGACATGATTTTGCCTGTTTCCCGCGTCCCGCGCAGGTTGAGGATCGTGATGAGCGCCAAAAATATCAGGGAGAGCGCGGTGCGGTGTGGCCAGAAGACCGGGAAAGCAGAAGCAATCGCCTCCACTCCGGCGGTAAGGCTGACCGCCGCAGTCAGGATGTAGCTGACAAGCAAAGCAGCGCCGGCTATCAGGCCGGGGAGGGTTCCCAGGTTTTCCCGGGAGACCACGTAGGACCCCCCGCCGGAAGGGTAGCCGGCAATCGTCTGGTAATAAGAGAGCGCTACGATAGAGAGTAGGATGGTAATAGCGATACCAATGGGAAACGTCAACGCCAGCCCTGCGCTGCCTGCCGCCACCAGCCCCAGAAAAATCTCCTGGTTGGCGTAAGCAATGGACGATAGCGCATCTGGCGAAAAGGCAGCTAAAGCCTGCGCCTTGTTCAAACGTTGATGGATTGATTGGTGAGTGGGAAGCGGAGGACCGATCAAAAAATTTTTTAGGCGACTCATCATTACATCTGGGAAATAATCAAACCCTTCCCTGGGGATTAGTCAAACCGGTATCCATTCAACCGCAATTTCCAGCATTTCGATGAATGCGTATCGCTTTCCCTCCGATGAAATTGCGGGAACTCCATCTACTTTAATTGTAATTGATTTGCAAATAATCGTGTGAGGAAATTATTGAACCGCTGAACACGAGA
>QKGK01000254.1 GCA_003250455.1 Chloroflexota bacterium
GAATGTACTGCGTTCTAATAATTTTTGGGTTGGGCGACTAGTTTCTGCGCCGCATTCCCCATCCAAAAAGCAGCAGGCCGGCAACCACAAGAACGGCAAAAAACGCCACAACGGGCGTGGATAAAGCGGGTTGGGCTTGCGCCTGTGCGGTCGCGCTGGGGCTGGGGAGCGTGGCCCTCAGCTCCTGGGTGGATGTGGCAACGACCGGCGTACGTGTGCTCGTAGGGGTGGCGCTTGGTGGGGCAGGGGTCGGGGTGGCAGTGGCTGGCGGCGTGACGCGCAGCAGCAGCTGCTGCCCAGGCCGGATGATGGAAGCCGATGAAAGCCCGTTCCAGGCCATTAATTCGGCCAGGCTGATCTCGTACAGATTCGCAATCCATGCCAGGTATTCGCCAGTCTTGACCGTGTGGTAGTAGTTGCCATCGCTGTCCGGGGTGAGCATTTCGATGGGTGAGAGCGGGCGCGGGGTCGGGCTGGGGGTCACATTTCCGGGGTAGATGAGCAATTTCTGCCCGATTTGCAGCGGCCAATCGGCCTGCAGCCCATTCAAGGCCAGGATGGTATCCACTTTGACGCTGTAAGCCTGGGCGATCAGGATCAGAGCCTGGTACGGTTGGACTTCATGGATGATTTTGCCGTCCGCATCAGGTTCTGCCACTCTTACCATCCAAACCGGCGTAGGGGTGGCGTAGCCTTCGGTGCCGACGGAAGGGATGAAGAGCTCCTGCCCCACAACCAGGCCATCATCCCTGGAGAGGTTGTTCCAGACCTCCAGATCGCGTATAGTAATCTGATAGGCAATGGCAATCGACCAGAAAGACTGCCCCGACTGAACAATGTGGTAGATTCTGCCATCCGCGCCGGGCGTGGCGATCTGCACCGGGATGATGATTTGCGAAACGGGGGGGTTCGCATTGCTTTCCGGGTCCTCCCCATTTACATACTCGTATTCTCCGCAGGACTGGGCGGAGGTGTAAGCCGCTTGCAATACGTAATAATAACGCCCATCCGAGGCCTGGGCCACGCCAGCGCCCACGTGGCAGTAAGCTGGAACGACCGCCGGGCGCATGTGATCGGGATCAGCCCAGACCTGCATGATCTCATCGATACTCATGTTGCCCACGGCAAAATTTTCGGTAGCCCATACGGTTGCACCACCGCCATAACCCGCCGCAGCGATGCGGCCGCGCACATCCCCAATGTGCCAGGACATATTGTTGGCAGCCATATACTCGGCAGTTGACTGCGCGACGGCGTTGACGACCGGGTCGACGATCAAAGCGGGCAATCCGTGGGAGACGCGCAGGGTGTTCATCGCCAGGATCAACTGATTCCGGGATACGGCCCCTGATTGGGCCAGACCTTTCGCCTGGAAGGCTGAGGGGGCCAGCAACCAGATGAGCAGCAGGCTGACCTGGACGATGGCTTGAACTCGCTTGCGCTGTTTTCTCATCGTGCGCCGATTCTAGCACGAAAGTGGGGAGAACTATGAGTTTCCCTTCAGCCGCAAGTACTGGTCGAAGGGAGCGCCTCAGTTATGTATTGTTGTGCGCCACGGTGATGACCACGTTGCCCTTTTTGTGGCCTTTGTCGACATACGCGTGCGCCTCAGGCATTTGTTCCAAGGTGTAGTTCCGATCGATGACTGCTTTCAACTCCCCCGCTTCAATCAGCTCTTTGAGGAAGATTAGATTTTCGGAATTTTCGCTGGTTGGAGATTTGACGGAAAGATAAACCCCATTTTCCCTTAGTGATCTTTTGCACCGCGACTCTGAAGCTTTTCCTACCGCGTCAAAAATAACTTCATAGGTCTCGTTGCTTTGGGTGAAATCTTCTTTTGTGTAATCGATGGCCTTGACAGCACCCAGAGATTTGACCAACTCCAAATTGGCGGTGCTGCAAACCCCGGTCACTTCCGCCCCAAAGTGCCTGGCAAGCTGAACTGCATAGGTGCCGACGCTCCCAGAAGCGCCGTAGATCAGGGCCTTATCTCCGCTCTGGATATTTCCATTTCTAAGGATATGGAGTGCCGTATTCCCCCCAATCGGGACCGCGGCGGCTTGCTCATCGGTCATATTGACCGGTTTATTTGAAACCAGCCCGCCTTCAGCCAGGCAGATGTATTCGGCATAAGCACCGCCCCGGGTACCAGCGGAGGCAAATACCTGGTCACCAACTTCAAAGCGCTTGACATCTGCCCCAACCGCTTCAACTTCTCCGGCCAGCTCGTGCCCGAGGATCTTGTTTTTCCCAAGACCAAACGCGAGCCCAAAAATGATCCTGAGCGGCCCGCGCATGCTGCGAAGAATCACATCGCCCGAGGTTACGGTTGTGGCGTGGATCTTGACCAGAATTTCATGATCCTTGGGGGTGGGTTTAGGCACCTCTTTGAGCTTTAAACCTTCGGGTGGACCGTATTTGGTGCATACAATCGCTTTCATGATGT
>QKGK01000036.1 GCA_003250455.1 Chloroflexota bacterium
CCTGGGGCCGGATGGGCGAGTTCAGCGGCCGCCAGCCGGTGGCATGGAACACCGCGTTCCCCACGGAAGCCGCTATGCCAATGGTGGATAGCTCCCCAATCCCGATTCCATTGCCCCGAATCTCTTCGAACCCACCTTCCAGGAAAAAGACCTCAATCGGTGGAACATCGCTGATGCCGGGGATTTTGTAAATATCCAAATTGGTTGTAAGGTGGTTGCCAGTTTTCTCATCGATCTGGCGGGCTTCGTAGAGGGCATATCCGAGTCCCTGGACAATCCCCCCGTAAACCTGATTACGCGCCAGGGTGGGGGTGAATATCTTCCCGGCAGCAATGCCCATCCAAACCCCTAACGGTTTGATTTTTCCCAACAGGGTGTCCACCAGGATTTCAGTGACTGTCACTACTTTGCTCGCCGCCTGTCCGACTTTACCCGCGTGCTCATCGCGGGTGATGTAATCGAGAATCGGCATAAGGCTCGCCTCCGGCCCCCGTTTTTCCGTGACGGAAAGAGGACCGACCTGGGAGATAAGATCATCCCAGGTAAGCAAGCCTTCTCTGTGCTGGATACCTGCAGCGGTAATCTTCGGATCATGCAGTTGGAGCTCTTCCTGAGCGAGGGTAAGCAATTGTTTATTAAGTGTCTGGGCTGCGGTAACCGTTGGGCCGTATACTGAATTTGCAACCTGGCTGCCGCCGGAAGTCGGTCCTAGTGGCGCATTTGAACTGCCGACCATCACTTTGATATTAGCTGGTGGGACGCCGATCCCCTCTGCAGCGGCCGTTGCTAGCAACGTGCGCGAGCCAGTCCCGATATCTTGCGTGCCGCTTTGTACGAATAACCCACTTTCGCGAACGCCGACTGTGACCTGGGTGTTGCCATTGTAAATTAATGGCCAGCCACCCACTGATAACCCAACGCCGCGCTTGAACCGGGTATCTCCCTTGTTTGCCTCCCGATTCTGCCAAACCGGTAAACCGGCGGCCCAATCAAGCAGCTTGTGGCGAAGCTCATCTTCTGGGTACCATTGTTTGTGCAGTTGGATTGGGTTCTGGCCCAGGTGGCGAGCGGCCTCATCGATGATCTGTTCCAGCGCCCACAGCGCCTGCGGTCCATTTGGCCCTCGAAACGGTGTGCCAGGCGGAGTGTGGCTGACGACATCGATTTCGTCTGTATTCCGCGGGACATCTGGCGGGAAGTAAGCACCTAGGAGAAAGCTCACCCCGCTGCCAAAGGCAATTCCTGAGTCCCCGTAGCTGGTCACAGACATGGCCTGCAGTTGGCCTTCGTCATTCGTCAGGGCGGATAGATGCACCTCCGCACCGGGACGGTATCCTGCGTAACTGAGTTCCTCCAACCGGTTCAAGAAGACCCGGACAGGTCGTTCCGTGAGTCGCGCCAGCGTGATGGCAGCAATCCCTTCAACAGTAACGCCCTGTTTGGCTCCAAAACCTCCGCCAATGTGTTCGGCAACCAGGGTGACATTTTCGTCCTCCAGGTCAAAATGTTCGGCGATGATATGTGCACCAACATGCACACCCTGGGTAGAAAGGTGCACGGTAAGGTGCTGCGGATCATCCCATTTGGCAACGCATACATGAGGCTCCAACGCCGTGTGCATCTGGATGGTATTGCGAAATGTCCGCTCGATCAGGTTCGGGTCGTGGTTGGCTCGGGCCTGGTTAATCATCCGTTGGGCTTTCCCGGCAGACTTGGCGGTAGGCTTGAGTAAACCTTTCCGCAGGTTTTTCTGCCAGCGCGCTGGAAAAATCAAGCCTTCGGCAGAGGTCGGTGGTTTCCGGAAGAAACCCGGATAAACAACTGGAGCCCCATCGGCCTGAGCCGCCTTCATGCCGATCGCTGCAGGATAGACTTCATACTCGACTTTGATCTTGTGCAGCGCGCTTCTCGCCGTCTGGACATCTACTGCGGCCAGCGCGCCGATTTCCTGCCCGGTATAGCGCACGATCCGGTCGTTTTCCAGCAGCTCCGTAAAGGCGAACACACCGGGAAGTGCCAGTGCCTCCGATGTATCGATGCTGAGCACTTTGGCATGCGGGTGGATGCTACGCAGGAACGCCCCTTCCAGTTGTCCGGGATAATGCTGGTCAACCGTATACCGGGCACGACCAGTGACCTTTTCCAAGGCTTCGTAGCGCGGTGCTTCTACCTGGGTAACAGAGTCAAACTCCCCGGCGCAGGCACGCTGCAGGGCCTCATAGATTCCCGGATAAGCCCCACAGCGGCAAAGATTTCCGGATAAGGTGGCGGCGACCTCCCCCCGGCTGGGGGCTTCGCCCGGATGATCCCTGCGCCAGCTAGCATAAAAGGCAATCCCGCTCATGACAAACCCCGGAGTGCAAAACCCACACTGCAGCCCATCACAGGCCATTAAGGCACGCTGCACCGGATGAAGTGCTTCCGGACTAAAAGCTTCAACCGTCT
>QKGK01000578.1 GCA_003250455.1 Chloroflexota bacterium
AGTTTCTCCAATACACCAAAACGATCCAGGATCCGCAGGCTGGTATCCGGCCTGGGCGCGTCCAAAATCTTCAGGAACTCGTCCCGCTGCCGTTCTATCGAAACCTGGTCCAGAGCCGGAACCGCCGGGGATATCAACGCACGTGTTTCAGGCTGGAAAGTTAGCTGATAAGCAGCCGCCATGCGCACAGCCCGCAGCACCCGAACAGGGTCCTGCAAAAAACTGTTGTCAGAGCATACCCGCAGCTGCCTGTTGAACAGGTTTCCGGCACCATTCAAGGGGTCTACCAGGGTATTCAGGTCCGCAAAGGAAATGGCGATAGCGTTGACGGTAAAATCGCGGTTCCGCAGGTCTTCTTCCAGGGAATCTCCCTGCATGGCGGTAAAGTCCATCAGCTGACGCTGGCCCTGCGCATCTTTCAGCACCACCCGTCCCACCTGGAACTCTTCGTCCATGGTGTAATATGCCCCGCCCAGTTTATTGGCGACCATCCGGGCCACGCGCAAAGAATCGCGTTCAAGCACCAAATCCAGGTCGCGCGAGGGCAGGCCCAACAGCGCATCGCGCACACACCCCCCCACCAGGTATACCGTGGACGGGTCAACTTGCCCCTGCTTCAGGACATTTGCAATTTGATGTGCATAAGGAGAAATTTTAAGTGCCTCAGTCAATCCCGACACCTCACGCATCTGATGGGGAATAGACATTCAGATCCACCACCCCCACAAAAGGTAAATCCCGGTAATATTCATCCAGGTCCAGGCCGTAGCCAAAGACAAATTTGTCCTCAATATTAAAACCGACATAATCCAGCTGCACATCCACCTCGCGGCGGGTAGCTTTATCCAGCAAAGTGCATACTTTAAGGGTTTTTGGCTGACGCGTTTCCAACACCTCCAGCAGCGAAGCCATCGTATGTCCACTGTCGACAATATCTTCCACGATCAAGACATTCTGCCCATAAATATCCATGTTCAGGTCCATCGTAATGCGCACGGTGCCAGTGGACTGGCGCGCCCCCACCCCATAGGACGAAAGGGCCATAAAATCAACCATATGCGGAATAGTGAGGTGGCGCATCAGATCGGTGAGGAACATCACACCGCCGCGCAGCACACACACCAGCAGAAGCGATTCGCCGGCATAATCTTCACTGATCTTCTTGCCCAATTCCGCCACGCGGGTTTTCAGCTGCTCTTCGGTGACCAGCACTTCAGCCAAAAATTTTTTATATTCCTGATACGCCATAACAAACTCCTACTTCCCCGGCACCTGGTGGCACTCCCTGCAGCGAGCCTCGTATAATTCATCCGCACCCACAATCACTACCGGGTCGTCATAACGGGCCGGCTCACCATTCACCAGGCGCTGCGTGCGGGAGGCATCCTTGCCGCACACCATGCAGATCGCATGCAGCTTGCTGACCTCTTCTGCCTGGGAGATCAAAACCGGCATCGACCCAAAGGGTTCTCCCCGGAAGTCCAGGTCCAACCCGCCGACGATGACCCGTAACCCTTTATCGGCCAGTTCGTTCACCAGGTCGACAATTCCTTCGTCAATAAATTGGGCTTCATCAATGGCTACCACTGTGGTATCGTCGGCCAGATTTTGGCGAATATCCTCCGAAGAATTGATCGGGACGGCATCAAACTGGTTGCCGGCGTGCGACACCACTTTATCGTGCTCGTAGCGGATATCAATGGCCGGTTTGAACACCTGCACTTTTTGTTTGGCTATCGTCGCCCGGCGCAAGCGGCGGATCATTTCATCAGTCTTCCCACAAAACATGGAACCGGTAATTACCTCAACAGAGCCAATTGATTTTGACATGTATACCTCTCAATTTCTGGTTTGAAATGGGTCTCTGGTGGACTTACTCCTGGACGTTCTAAGTGTACTTGATGTTGGAATGAATGACAAGCAATGTGCAATTCTGCCCCAGAAAGGCGTTCTGTTAATGAAAAAAGAGGCCGCCTTTTTGGACGACCTCTTCAATCTTCAGATGACCGGGCTGCGGCTTACGGCAGTTCGTAACCCATGCGGCGCAAGGCCTTTTTGAAATCTGCCAGGGACTTACGGCCAAAGCCGTCAATTTCCAGCAAAACGTCGTCGCCGCCTTCTTCCAGCTTGGCGATCAGCTCGCCAGCGTTGGTAATGCCAGCATCTTTAAGCATGTTTGTGGCCCGTGCGCTGACCCCAAATTCTTCCAGGGGACGATCGGGGGAAACCTTGGAGGCTTCGCGTTCTTCTGCTTCGCTGATGAACCGCTGGCGGGCTTCCAACCGCTTGTAGAAGCGGTCCACCTGACCTTCGGTGTCAACAATGCGCTGTTCGCCCGTATAGAACGGGTGGCATGCCGAGCAAATGTCTACGCGGATTTCTTTCTGGGTGGAACCTACTGTCCAGGTCTCGCCGCAGGCGCAAGTCACTACTGCTTCTGGAAAATAAGTAGGATGAATATTTGTCTTCATCTTGTATACCTCTCAATCATTCGCCTGCGGGAGCTTCGGTCTCAACTCGGACGCGCTTTTTCCCGCCGCGGATCATTTCATAAACAACAACACCATCAGCCGTAGCAAACAGGGTATGGTCTTTGCCCATTCCCACGTTGCGGCCGGGGTAAATGCGAGTGCCACGCTGCCGGACAAGGATATTGCCGGAGATGACAAATTCACCTGCGTAGCGTTTCACGCCAAGGCGTTTTGATTCGCTATCTCTACCGTTGCGGGAGGACCCGCCACCTTTTTTATGAGCCATGACTACCTCTCATTCCTGATAAAAGCCCGACTAATCGGCCTTTTTGGTTGGTTTTTTGGTCGCAGTTTTCTTGGCTGCGGTCTTTGTCTTCGGTTTTGCTGCGGTTTTTGTCTTTGCAGCAGTCTTTGTTGCAGACTTGGTTTTCGGCTTGGCTGCAGTTTTTGCCTTCGGTTTGGCTTCGGCTTTTTCAGCAGGAGCAGCTACGACTTTCGGTTCTTCCACCTTGGCGGAGGTTGCCTTGCCGCCGGTGGAGAAGATATCTTCGATCATCAACCGGGTGTACTGCTGCCGGTGACCCTGTTTCACTCGATAGCGCTGCCGGGACTTGTACTTGAAGACGATCACTTTGGGGGCTTTGATCTGGCCGACAACGGTAGCGGCAACTTTAGCGCCGTCGATCAACGGCTTGCCGACAACGATTTCACCTTCGTCTGAGATCAAAAGAACTTCATTGAGATCAATCTTGGTGCCCACTTCGAGCGGCATCTTGTCCACCTCGATGGTGGCACCTTCGACGGCCTTATACTGCTTGCCGCCGCTTTCAACAATCGCGTACTTCATATTTTTTTCTTCCTCCAATCTTCACTTCGCCGGACAGCCTGCGTTCGAATGCGTTTGCATCCGCAGTTGAACGGGGAAGTTGGGGATTTGATTGATAAAAACAATATACAGCCCCAGCCAGTTCGCCGGGGCAATTAGCGGAAGGTATTATATCGAGGTTAGGGGGGCTTGTCAATAAACCCGCTTCCCTTTTTGTCTTTTGTTTCTTCCTTATAAGGGAAAGACCGCTTTAGATAGGCTTTTCTTACCGGTAATGCGATACAATAGCTTCCATGAGCAAGATTACGCTGATCGCCATTCACACTTTTGGCCTGGAATCCGTGGTCAAACGCGAGCTGCAAGACCTGGGCTTCCACGACCTGACCGTCTCCAACGGGCGGGTGGAGTTTACCGCCGAAACCGAGCAGATTCCCCTGCCCAATATATGGCTGCGCAGTGCCGACCGGGTGCTGCTGAAAATCGGCGAATTCGAGGCCAAAACCTTCGAAGACCTTTTTGAGCAAACCCGCAGCCTGCCCTGGGAGGATTGGATCACCAAAGACGGTAAGTTTACCGTCACCGGCAAGTCGGTCAAATCCACTCTGGGCAGCGTGCGCGCCTGCCAGTCGATCGTCAAAAAGGCGGTGGTCGAACGCCTCAGCGAACTTTACCAAACCGACTGGTTCGAAGAGACCGGCCCGGAGTTCACCATCCAGGTCTCGCTGCTCAAAGATATTGCCACCCTGACGATTGACACCTCCGGACAGGGGCTCAACCGGCGCGGCTACCGCAAGCAGTCCGGGGAAGCCTCCCTCAAGGAAACCATGGCCGCCGCCCTGGTGCTGCTCAGCTTTTACCGTAAAGACCGCCTGCTGATCGACCCGATGTGTGGCTCCGGCACCATTCTGATCGAGGCCGCCCTGATCGCCCGCAATATCGCCCCCAACCTGTATACCGAATTCGCCTCCGAAGGCTGGCCGTCCATCCCTAAAAGCGCCTGGAAAGAAGCCCGCCAGGCCGCCCGCGAGGCCATTGACCGCAGCGGCGAGCTGCAGCTTTTCGGCTACGACATTGACCCGGAGATGATCCGCGCCAGCCAGGCCAACGCCCGCACCGCCGGGGTGGAAAATGACATCGTCTTTGAGCAAAAGGACATCCACGACCTGTGGATCGACCAGCAGTACGGCATGGTGATCTCCAACCCGCCCTACGGCATCAAACTGAGTACCTTCCAGGAGATCAACCAGATCTACATCACCCTGCACAAGATGTTCCGCAACAAGTCCGGCTGGTCGATCTACATCATCACGGGCGACAAGAAATTCCCCGACTATTTCAAGCGCGCCAAACCCGACCGGGTGCGCAAGCTGTTCAACGCCAGCATCGAGGTCAACTACTACCAGTATTATGGAGAGCGTCCCCAGTCTGATTAATTGGCAAGGAGTACCTGATGACCCTGAAAACAACCCCCAACAAAAACAACGTGGAAGATTTTCTCAACCAGGTTGAAAATGAGACCAAACGCAAGGACAGCCTAACGGTTCTTGAAATGATGAGCGATGCCACCGGGGAAACGCCCCAAATGTGGGGAGACAGCATTATCGGCTTTGGCAGCTACCATTATACTTACGCCAGCGGACGCGAAGGCGACTGGATGCTGACCGGGTTCTCCCCCCGCAAGCAAAGCCTGACCCTCTATATCATGGATGGCTTCGACGGATACGAGGACTTACTCAAAAACCTGGGGAAATATAAAACCGGCAAGTCCTGCCTGTATATCAACAAGCTGGCCGACGTGGACACCACTGTATTGAAAAAGCTGGTCAAAGCGTCCGTCACACACATGAAGAAGACCAACCCAACAGGTTAGACGAATATAATACGTGCCTGCGAAAGTCGCAGGCACGTATTCTTTACTATCTTATTCCCTACTCCACCCCGGCAAGAAAGGCCAGTCCCACTGTCCCCGGCCCCAGGTGCGTCCCCGCAGCCGGGCTGACTGGAGTGACCACGGTGCGTACGGTCTCGATACGGGCTTGCACTTTCTCAATAAGCTGCTCGGCGACCTCCTGTGCGTTGGCATGCAGGGCGGCAATCTCCACCGGGCGGCGGTCCCCGATGCGTTCCAGGGCGATCTCCACCATCCGGTCGAGCGCTTTGCTGCGGGTGCGGATCTTTTCGATGCCCTCAAAGCGTCCATCCACCACTTCCAGGATCGGCTTGAGCTGCAAGGCAGAGCCGAGGAACTTTGCCGCTCCACCGATGCGGCCGCCGCGATGCAGGAACTCCAGCGTCTCAACTGTAAACAATACCCCGGTGTTCGCCAGGGCATGTTCCACTACCTCCCTACATTTCTTCAGGGATGCCCCCGCTTTGATCGCCTCTTGCACCTTTGCGAGAGAGAAACCCACCGTCATCGTGCCGGTCAGTGAGTCCACCACCTCAATTGCTGCATTTTTGATCATTTCCTTGGCCGCCAGGGCTGAGTCATACGTTCCTGACAGTTTGGACGAGATCGTCACCACCAGGATCTGGTGACCTTTTTCCAGTAAATCTTCATAAATTTCTTTGAACATCACAGGAGTGGCCTGAGAAGTGGAAGGCATCTCCCTGGCGGTTGCCAGCCGCTGGTAAAACGCATCCGGTTGAATGTCGACCCCATCGAGCAGTTCCTCCCCTTCCCAGATGATGATCGCCGGTGCGGTGCGCACCTCCAGATCGGGCAGGAACCCCTCGGGCAATGTAGTTGTGCTGTCAACCACTAAAGCAATTTTTTCACTCATTTCACTCTCCTAAATGGGTTACATCGAATATATCACAAATCAGACAAAATAACTAAATAAAAAATTTCCAGGGAAAGTCGGGCAGGACATCAGCAACCCTTTGTTTTTTCCAAAAAATGCATTTCAAATCAGTCAGGAGATTTAGGACGTTTTCGGATATAATCTATGTACAGTATCCTGACCACACAACACCCTACATTGAAGCCATCATTTTGGCAGAATTTCACCGTGTCAGGTAGGGATTAGAACATAGCAGCATGGAGAGAAGTCCACGAAACGAGCCCCTGAAGCGCAAGCGGCTGGTCTTGGTTTATTTATCTATCGGGATCAGCGTTCTTTTCGTCTGCATGATGCTGCTCCCTCAATCTGTATCCGCCGCGCAGGTTACGGATACCCCCCAACCGACCCCCACAGTAATCCCAGATGGCATTCCTCTTCCCGATTTCCCGGCAGGCCGCCGCACAGTGTTCAACATCCGCAGCACCATGTATCACCACTGGATGCTTACTCGCATGGAAGGCGAAAAAGTAAGCTGCCACATTTACAAAGCCGTGATCGGGGAACCCACCGACGCCGAGGTATTGGGCTACTGCGGTTGGCAGGTGTATTTCCAATGGCTGGACGGGCTCTGCAAAGACACCCTCGACCGGCAGACACCCTGCACCGGGCTGACACTCCATTACATCGGCCCGATCAACGAACAGCTCAGGGTGCAGATCAAAATTCCCGGCGCGCTGGCCTTCATGGACCAGGTCAACTGCGGCCCCTGGGGTATATGCGACCAGGCCCCGCGTCTGCGGTTTGGCGGTTACGAACCACTCCACTCCGAGCATATCGAAACGGTGCGCATCCGCATCGACAATGGCGAAGAATATATCTGCGAAGGCTGGGACTGCACCATGGTGATGCCGCAAACTGGCGCAGACGGTGTGCAGATATCCTTTTATGTCACCTCTTCCTGGGGCGATGACAGCCCCAAATTAACTTTCTACATGCGCAACATCGTTCTGCCAGACAACACCTACCTTTTCCAACTGATTGACACACAATGGGATAACCAGATCCCAACAGACGCAGCTTATTGGAAATTCTTCCCCCCGCTGACCAACTATACACCCTGGCTGGAGGAAGTCACCTCTCCCGACCAGCTGTATACCGAACAGGAATACGCCTTACTGGCAGGTGTGTTCATCCTGCGTGGAGACGTCTCCGCCGCCCAATGTGCGGATGGCGGACTGCTGCAAAACCTGGCGGCAAGCGGATGTGGGGTAGAAGCAGCGAAAGATGCGGTGATTGAAGCGCAAAACCGCTTCGACGCCAAAATTCTTGATGCTGCCCAGTCCAGCCGGATCCCTCCCTATCTGCTCAAAGGGGTCATCGGCCAGGAATCGCAGTTTTGGAATGGCTGGGTGATCGAGGGGGAATATGGCTACGGCATGATGACCGATGAAGGTGCAGATTTACTGCTTACCTGGAACATCCGCACCTTTTTAGACCTGTGCATCCCGGCCTATGGCGAGAGAGACTGCGCCTGGGGCTATACCAACATGGCAGACTACCCGCGCGCTTACCTGCGCGGCCAGGCGCTCAAACCCTTGGGCACTGACGACGAATTCAAACTGATCGGCAAAACCATTGCTGCCGCCGCCGGTCAGGCCGGGCAGATCATCCGCAACGTGACCCGAATGGAACCCGGCGACCTGATGGATTACGAAGAGATGTGGCGCATCAGCCTGGCGATCTACCACGGTGGCAGCGGGTGCGTAGGCACAGCGATTGAAGATGCCTGGGAAGTGGAAGAAGAACTCAGTTGGGGGATCATCAGCGAATACCTGCCCGGCGACTGCCAGACAATTGCCTCATATCCCTTCTGGGTGACCAATTACAGCTTAAACCCCTGAAATTAAGTTAATCCAACAACCCCAGTTCTTTTGCCCGTAAAGCTGCCTGGGTGCGGTCGCGCACGCCTATTTTGTTGAGGATTGCGGAGACATAGTTCTTGACAGTTCCCTCAGCCAGGTGAGCCTGGAAGGCAATTTCCCGGTTGGTGAGGCCCTGTGCCAGCAGTCGGAGCACCTCTTCCTCACGTTCGGTCAGCGGTTCCACCAGGCTGTCGGCGCTCTCTTTGGCAGCCGGAGCAATCCGGGCAAACTCTGCCACCATCTTGCGGGCCACCGAAGGTTCGATCAAAGCGCCGCCAGCCATCACCGTGCGGATCGCCTCAGCCAGTTCCGCACCGGAGACATCTTTCAGCAGATAGCCCATTGCCCCGGCGCGCAGTCCTTCAAACACATACTGGTCATCGTCGAAGGTCGTCAGGATGATGATCAGCGCCTGCGAGTTGAGGCCGACCAGCTGACGGGTGGCTTCAACTCCATCCATTTCCGGCATCCGGATATCCATCAGCACCACATCCGGCTGGTGTTCGGCATAGGCTTCCAATGCCCGCTTGCCGTTCTCCGCTTCTGCAATTACTTTCAAGTCCGGTTCCAATTCCAAAATGGTGCGCAGTCCATCCCGCATCAAACGCTGGTCGTCCACCAACATCAAACGGATTTTCTCACTCATGGGAGTCCTCGGAATCGAAAGGTAATTTCACCGATATCTGCGCACCGCCGCCTGGACGGCTTTCAAAATAGCATTCGCCTCCCAAAAGATTTACCCGCTCTACCAAACCGCGCAGGCCAAAACCGGTAGGCGCATCCTCATCCGGAAATCCAACCCCATCATCGCTGATCAAGAGGGAGAGCGACTCTCCCTGCACAAATACCTGCACCCAGGCATGCTTCGCCTTGGCATGCCGCTGGATATTGGTCAGCCCTTCCTGGACAATCCGGTAAACGGTATGGCGAGTGCGCGAGGAGATCTCCTTTGTGTCATCCACCTGCAGGTTGATCTCCAGCCCGGTGGTCTCCTCAAAGGAGAGCGCCAAACGCTCCAGGGCGGTTTCCAGTGCCAGGTCCACTTCGATCGGTTGGCGCAGGGTTGCCACTGTCCGCCGGAGTTCATCCAGCGCTTCACGCACCTGCCCTCTCACTGTCCCAATCATTTCAGCAGACTTCTCCGGGTTCTGGGGGATCAGACGCTGCGCCCCTTCCAACTGCACCGCCGCTACGGTCAGCCTGTGGCCGAGGGAATCGTGCATCTCGCGGGCCAGGCGGTTGCGTTCTTTAGTGGCGGCCAGTTCCTCCACCCGCTGGACATAATCCTGCAGTTGGTCGTG
>QKGK01000219.1 GCA_003250455.1 Chloroflexota bacterium
CCCGAAATTCCCAGGATGTGCCCATCATCTTCCTGACGAATAAAAAAGACCGCGTGGATGTGCTTTCGGGACTCAGCCTGGGAGCCAACGATTATGTCACCAAGCCTTTTGACATCCAGGAGCTGCGATTGCGGGTGCGCAATGCACTGGCGCGCACGCACCAAACGGTGCAGCGAAACCCGGTGACCAACCTGCCGGATGAGAAGCTGTTAGATGCCCGCCTGCGGGAAATGCTGCACGAGGATGACTGGGCAGTGATGCTGGTGGCAGTCTCTAACCTGGATATTTTCCGGGAAGAATACGGGTTTATTGCCGCGGATGATGTCCTCCGGGCGATCAGTATGATGATCCACAATACGCTCAAAGATGCAGGCGGCGCAGGGGATTTTATCGGCCACATGTCTGCTGACGAGTTTTTGCTGGTGACCACCCCGGCGATAGCCGAAAAACTGACTGCGCAGCTGCGTACCCGGCTGGCACAGGCGATGGACTATTTTTACCCGATGCGCGAGCGGGAGACCGAGACCGGCCGGCTGAAACGCATTGCCCTAAACCGCCTGAACGTCGCCATTTATACGGTGGAAAAAGGTGACGGGGGCTTCGAGTCGATCAACGATCTAAAACTCCGTTTACATTCATAAATCAACACACCAGGAAAGTTTGGTTCCCAATGAAAACAATGATGGTGCTGCCAACTTACAACGAAGCAGAAAATCTCCCGAAATTGGCGGAAGCTATCTTCGCTTTGCCGGATGTAGAAATATCGCTGCTGGTCGTGGATGATAACAGCCCGGATGGCACTGGCGCTTTGGCCGAGGAACTGGCAGAGAAGTATCCGGGGAAGGTGTTTGTCATGCATCGGGAGGGGAAAAAGGGACTGGCAAGCGCTTATATTGAGGGGTTCGGCCAGGCGCTGCAGATGGATACCGAAGCGGTAGGCATGATGGATTCGGATTTTTCTCATGAGCCGAAGCGGCTGCCAGCAATGGTTGACGCGCTGGAAAATGCCGACCTGGTGATCGGTTCTCGTTATGTTGAGGGCGGTGGGGTGGATGAGGATTGGCCTTTGTGGCGCAAGGGACTTTCTGCGTTTGGGAACTTCTATGCCCGTACGATCCTGGGATTGAATGTCCGGGATGCAACCACCGGGTACCGTATCTGGCGGAAGGAAAAGCTCAAGACTTTTCCGCTGGAACGGGTGTTATCCAGCGGATATGTGTTTTTGGTAGAACTGGTATATTTGGCAACCAAGCTGGGTTACCGGATCGTAGAAGTGCCGATCTATTTCCCGGACCGGAAATGGGGGAAGTCAAAGATGAATTTTCGCATCCAGGCAGAGGCCGCCTTCCGAGTGTGGCAGGTACGGATGGCGCACCGGGACGTGCACAGTTAATTTCCCGATTTTGTAAATTGAATTATTCCAGCGGGGAATCTTTCAGCGCGGCAACCACCTGTCCCCACTCTTCAAGGCTGAGGGTCTGCGCCCGGCGTCTGGGGTCGATGCCTGCTTTTTCCAGCAGGAGGCCGGTCTTATCCTTTTCCCAGCGCATCCCGGCTGAAATGGAATTATGCAGGGTTTTGCGTTTTTGCGAAAATCCCGCTTTGGTCAGTGCAAAGAAATCGTCCAACTGGGAAACCGGAATCAGCGGCTGCGGGTAAAGGTCCACCCGCACGACTGCAGAATCAACTTTGGGCGCTGGGTAAAATGCCTTTGCCGGGATATGGTTGACGATTTGGGGATGTCCGTACACCTGGACGCTGAGCGCCAGCAAGCTGTACTCGCCCGGGCCAGCACAAATCCGTTCGGCAACCTCTTTCTGCACGGTCAGCACGATCCGCCGGGGAGAATGCGAGGCTTCCAGCAGCTGGCGCATGAGGGCAGAGGTGATGTAATAGGGGATGTTGGCTACTACCAGGTACCCCGGCGAGGAGAAGAGTTCGTTCAGGTTGATTTCGAGGATATCTCCCTGGATGAGTTCGATCTTGGGGTCACCGGCGAACATTTCTTCCAGCACCGCTACCAACCTGGTATCCAGTTCCACAGCTACCACCCGGGCGGCCTGCTCGGCCAATAAGCGGGTAAGCGTGCCTAACCCCGGCCCGACCTCCAACACGGTGTCGGAAGCCTCTATATCTGCTGCTCTAACCACTGTTTGCAAAGCGGCCTGGTCGGATAAGAAGTTCTGCCCCAACCCTTTTTGGGGTTTGAGATCGTATTGTTTGAGCAGCTGGGGGATTGTTTTATGCGCCATGGTTCGGTTCCTATCGGGATGGATACACCGGGCAAAGCATACCGGTGTCATCATCAGTGGGGTTTTTACCTTCGGGTTGGCTGTTCTCCGCCGGCCAGGTGCCGGCCAAAAAATCGGCGATGTACTGTCGGATGCGGTCATTGTCTACTTCCTGGATGTAGGTTTTCGTCCCTGTATTGGGAT
>QKGK01000416.1 GCA_003250455.1 Chloroflexota bacterium
GCCCGGGCTTTGAAAATCTCCCGTACATCCGGGTTGACTGCCAGGTCGGCGTAGCGCTGCCGGTAGCGGGTTTCCGGATCTGTCAGGGCGGCGTGACGCACAATCTCACCATCCACCTCCACATCTTTGGCAGCCGGCAGCGGGGTGACAGCCTTGGCGATCATCCGGAAAGAATCCACCCGCAGGGAAGGTTCCCCGGCGCGTGTGCGCATCATCGTCCCGCTTGCCTGGATAAAATCGCCCAGGTCGAATTCGTTCTTCAGCAGGGTCAGGGCATCTTCCCCGACCTCGTTCATACGCATAAACAGCTGCACCCGACCTAACCCGTCTTCAATATGGGCAAATGCCAGCTTTCCCATTGGCCGCATAGACCGGATCCGTCCGACCAAAGTTGCCTGCACAGGGGGTTGGCTCTCATCTTTTTCCCATTCAGCCAGTGCTTCTATCGCTTGCTGACTGGTATGGGTGCGTTCCACCCTGGTTGGGTAAGGCTCGATTCCCTGCTCCCGCAGCCTGGATATTTTATCTAACCGATTTTTCTCTAAACTCGTATATTTTTCATCGCTCATTTCACAAATACCTTTAGACAAAATCATTGCTGGTGAAAATTCTTCCCCATTATACATATAAAAGTCCCGCACCAGTGCATCCGGGCGGGACTTATTCAGGTTCAATCCAGGGGGAGGCTATCTGACCTCAACCACCTTCACTGTGAAAGGCCCGGAAGGGGCGGCAACATCCACCTTATCCCCTTCTTTCTTGCCAAGTAAGGCTTTCCCCAACGGGGATTCGTGCGAGATCTTGCCTTCCCGCGGGTTGGCCTCGGCAGCACCGACAATCTGGTACTCTTCTGGCTTGTAACGGCCTTCTTTGATCACAACGATAGACCCCACTACGACTTCACCATTGTGGTTATCATGCTTTTCGATCAACTTGGCATTTGCCAGCAGCAATTCCAGTTCACGGATGCGGCCTTCAACAAAGGACTGCTCGTTCTTGGCAGCTTCAAATTCCGGATCTTCCACAAATTCACCCAGGCTGCTTTCGGCAGCCTCGTGTAAACGCGCGGCTACTTCTTTCCTTTTTTCTTTTCGGAGGTAATCCAGTTCAGCTTCTAGCTTTTGATACCCTTCTTCGGTGAGAAATTCAGGCGGCATGCCCTGCTCCTTGAGTCTGCTATTTCCATCCCCGGTGTCTTATTTGATCTGCGATGTTGGGATTCCTAAATTTAGCATTGAATATGATAACTATGCTTATTAAACGATTACAGCAAGTACGCAATTGCTGCACTTACTGTTCTGAGGCGCAAATAATAGCACAAAATGCTGTTGTTTGCAAGTATTCGTTATAGGAATTTCACCAATTAATTACGTCCCTTTCCCTTTTGTTAGGAGATTTCCGGCTGCCAAAGCGTAACACCGCCAAATGCCCTTGCGTGTGCCTGGAGATCACCCCAGAGTTCATCATCAGTAGCCCAAAACGTGCTGATCTGCGAGCGGAATTGGCTGATGCTTTCCCTCCAGGCATTCATGCCCTCCCCCGAGACCGGAAAAACAACGGGGCGGTAGTCTGCAGGTACAAGCGAGGGGATTTCTGGAGCAAATTCCTGGGTGTAGGGGTAATCCGCATAATACCAGATTTCCCTTTCCAACCCCACCGCCGCCAGGCGGACGAGTTGATGGTCGACATGGTTACCCACAGTCAGAGGCGATACCAATACACAATCCCCGGAGAGACTTCCTGCAATCTCTACAGTCAACCGGCGAATGAGCGGCTCATCTCCCGGGTCTACCCCGCCAAACAGCCCTTCACGATCGGTGTACATTGGCTCGCCCGTTTTGGGATGTTTGCGATAGATCGCATCCGGGACGGAAAAATAGCGCGCTTCCGCCCCCAATAATCTGCACGCCGCACGATCCTCCTGTATCCTGATCCTCACTGCTTCCTCTGCGGGCACTTCCCAGAATTTGTGGTGCCCCTGTGCATAGAGTGAAAGCTCTCCCGGGGGCGGGTTTCCAGCACAGATCGTCCAGGATTCCACCTGATCCCCTCTTTGGGTCAGTTCCCAGACAAGTCCGCCGCAGGAAAGGGCAATATCATCCAGATGGGGGGAAAGGAATATCCAGCGCATAAGCAAATTATACCTTGAGGGGATTATTAAGCTATAATAACGCCGACCATGTTTTTCACGCAAACCGACCCCGAACGCAAACGAAGGACGAGGGCATTTTTATTCATTGCCATCCTCGCCACGATCCCCTGCTACTGTGCAGGGTATTTTGCTGTCCAGCAATCGAGGAACCGTCCTACCCCGACTCCCACATTCACGATCACGGCAACTTTCACGGAAACGGCTACTCCCACCAATACCGCTACGCTGACGCCCACCATCACAGAAACACCTACCCCTACCTCCACGGGCACCGAAGAACCCAGCCCAACGCCTTCAAACACATCTACCCCCAGCCTGACGCCCACCGAAACTGAAATTCCTACGGCAACGCCCACGCCGTCGATAACACCTACCTTTACGCCCTCCCCGACCGATTCGCCCACCTCCACACCGACCTTTACGCCGGTAACCCCCACCAATACACCGGAGCCTTCTCCCACCGGCGGGTAGGGTATTGAATACCTCCCAATCACAACTTAAAAGATCATGGAAAACCAAATGAAAAAAACAAAGACACTGATTACTGAGCTAGTCGCTGTCCCAGGTTTGTCTGCGTACGAAGATCAGATCCGAGAATATCTCTCTGAGCGCTGGCAGCCGCTGACAGACGAACGGACTGCCAGTAAGCTCGGCAGCCTCCACGGCCTGAAAAAAGGAACTGGAATTGAGCCGCGCCGCAGCATCCTGATCGCCACGCATATGGATACCATCGGCATGATGGTGACCTCTGTGGAAAACGGCCTGCTGCGCATCAGCAAGATCGGCGGCATCGACAACCGCACCCTGCCCGGACTGACCGTCAACGTGCACACACAGGAAGGCGTTCTCCCCGGTGTGATCGCCCTCCCTCCAGCCCACACCCTTCCTGAAAGCCAGCATGATGTCACCGTGGAAATGGAATATCTATGGGTGGATGTTGGCCTTTTGCCCGGGGATGTCGGGAAAAAAGTGGAGATCGGAGATTTGGTCACTTTTGCGCTGGAGCCTCAAGACCTGGGAGATGGCTATTTTTCCTCCCCCGGACTGGATAACCGTTCCTGCGTTGCCATCCTGACAGAAACGCTTGAACTGCTGCAAACCCGCCTGCACCAATGGGATGTGTGGGCCGTGGCAACCGTACAGGAGGAAGTTGGCCTGGTCGGTGCGGGGACGTCCGCTTTTGCCATCCGTCCGGATATCGCCGTGGTGATGGATGTCACCTTTGGCAGCGGCCCCGGCGCTCCTTCGCATGAAACCATGGAGATGGACAAAGGCCCCTCATTTGACCTAGGTCCCAGCACCCACCCCAGGCTCTACCAGGCATTCGTAGATTATGCCCAATCGCAGGAAATCTCCTTCCACCGCTACGGATACCCGCGCGGTTCCGGCACAGATGCCGATAAATTACAGCTCGCCGCAGAAGGGATCCCCACTATGGTGGTTTCTCTTCCACTGAGATATATGCACACACCGGTCGAGGTCATCCAACTGCGCGATATCCAGCGCATTGCCCGCCTGGTGGCTGGGTTCATCGAACAACTGAACGAAAACTTCATGGACGCCCTCAGATGGGATGATGAAAGTGAGGCAGCCTGATGACTGAATCCGCAACAAACTGGAAAAAACCGTCTATCGGTGCTGCCCAGATCAAACTCCTGGAACGACTTTCCAACGCCTGCGCCATCTCCGGCGATGAAGGCGAAGTCCGCAAGATCGTCCTCTCCGAAATCCGGGAATTCGCAGACGAGATCAGCACGGATGCGATGGGCAATGTTTTGGCTATCCGCAAAGGAACGGGCAGAAAACGCCTCAGGGTGATGCTGGCAGCCCACATGGACGAAGTTGGGCTGATGATCACATCAGATGATGGCAAAGGGCTGTTCCGCTTCCAGGTGGTGGGTGGTGTAGACCCCCGCAACCTTGCCGGGAAGCAGGTGCTCGTCGGGAAAGATAAGATCCCCGGCGTGATCGGGCTTGGCCCGGTGCATCTGATCTCTGCCAGCGACCGCAAAGGGGCTGTCAGCCTCAACAGCTTACGGGTGGACGTTGGCCCATCCAATGCCGGGAAGGTCACCATTGGCGACCGGGCTGCTTTCGCCACCCAATTCCTGCGCACGGGACCAAGCCTGCGGGGCAAAGCCCTGGACGACCGGGTTGGTGTGGCTTCTCTCATCACCTTACTGAAAAATGCCCCGGAAAATATTGACCTGCTGGCCGCCTTCACCGTTCAGGAAGAAGTTGGTCTGCGCGGCGCAAAAGTGGCCGCCTACACCCTCAACCCGGATCTGGGCATCGCCCTGGACTGCACCCCCTCGCTGGATTTGCCCACCTGGGACGGCGGCGAAAATACGCAATACCGCAGCAAGCTCGACCACGGGCCCGCCATCTATGTAGGAGACGGCAGCACCCTGGCAGACCCGCGGCTGGTCCGCCTGCTGCGCAATGCCGGGGAGCAATACAAGATCCCCTACCAACTCCGTCAGCCCGGCGGCGGTGGGACAGATGCCGGCGCGATCCACCTCAGCCGTGCCGGAATCCCGGCTGTATCCGTTTCTGTCCCCGGACGCTATCTGCACACGCCGGTCTCCCTAATCCGGCTGAAAGATTGGCAGAACAGTGTTGCCTTAGTCCACGCCGCCCTAAGCATGGCAGACTATTCCCTTTTAAAAAATCCCCGCTAACCTCACATAGGAGACTGCGATGAAATCTCTGATCAAAAAATTGGTTGAAACTACCGCCCCATCTGGCTATGAGGCCAATATCCGCAAGGTCATTGAAGCAGAGCTGAAAGGCCATGTTGATTCCCTTACTGTAGACCCCCTGGGCAACCTGATCGCCCTCAAGGGTGAAAAGACTGCTGACAATACCACAGTGATGCTGGCTGCCCACATGGACGAGATCGGCCTGATGGTCACCCACGTGGACGAAAACGGCTTTGCCCGTTTCACCAGGATCGGTGGCGTTTTCCCTCGCAATACCGCCGGCGGACGCGTGCGCTTCCTCAATGGCGCTGCCGGTGTCATCGGTATGGAACCACACAGCAGCCTCAGCAGCGTCCCGGAACTGGAAAAAATGTTCATCGACCTGGGCGTTTCTTCAGCCAAGGACTGCCCGGTGGAAATCGGCGATGTGGCAGTATTTGAGCGCACTTTTGAAGACCTGGGCAACCGGCTGGTATCCAAAGCCATGGACGACCGGTCTGGCGTGGCCGTGCTGATCGCCGCGCTCCAGCAGATCAAATCCACGCCCAACCAGATCGCCGCGGTATTCACCGTCCAGGAAGAGGTTGGCACACGCGGGGCTGGCCCTGCCGCCTTTGGCATCAATCCTGACTTGGCCATCGCGATCGATGTAACCTTGTGCGGAGACACCCCACTGGACAATTCCTCGCAGGTGCGTTTGGGGGATGGTCCCGCAGTTCACATCAAGGACGCAGGTACCCTGGCAGACCCGCGCGTTTCCGCCTGGATCCGGCAAGGGGCTAAGGCAGCAAAAGTACCCTTCCAGACCTCGATCATCTCCCGTGGAACGACCGACGCCTACACGATTCAGACCAGCGGGGCAGGCGTCCCCACCAGCGGTATTTCCATTCCCTGCCGGTACATCCATTCCCCTTCAGAAATGGTGGATGTCCGGGACTTAGAGAACAGCGTTAAGCTGATTGTGCAACTGCTTTCGAACCAGGTAAAATTGTAAATATGGTCAAGAAATTTGCAGGGGTTTGTTTTGCTGTATTTGCGCTTGTCCTGATGGGTACAGGATGCAGCAATCTGCCCAGCATGCAGCCTACCGCGACGCTTTCACCAACACAGGTAGTTGCCACGCCTACGCCACAGCCCACCCAGGCGACTGAGGAGATTTCCAATGTGATCACCCTCAGTATTTGGTTACCTCCAAAATTTGCCCCCTCACAAGACTCTCCCGCTGGCGTATTGCTGCAAAACCGGTTGAACGAGTTCAACACCCTGTACCCTAACCTGAATGTCACCTACCGTATTAAAGCGGAGACCGGGTCAGCCAGTCTGCTCGAGTCCCTCAGACTGGCGCACGAAGCAGCCCCATTGGTGCTGCCAGATCTGATATTGATCGCTGATGAGAATTTGTCGTCAACAGCCGAAGACCAGCTGATCTACCCCTACCCGGCCCCGCTGACTGCTGAAGATGACCCGGATTGGTTTTCGATTGGATATGCCTTGAGCACTTTCGAACAGCAAACCTACTTCCTGCCCTTTGCCGCCGACGCCATGATCGTTACCTACAACCAATTGGACATGGAAGCATTTCCTGCAAGCTGGGGAGATCTGCTCCTCTCAACCCAGACGATTGCCTTTCCTCCCGCCGACCCGAACGCCTTTTTCACGATTGCCCTTTACATGGCGGAAGGCGGCAGTTTTACCAATGAGGATGATCAACTGTTGTTGGATGAGGCCCCATTGGCAAAGATTTTTAATTTTTACGCTGACCTGCACACCGCCGAACTACTGCCGGCAAACCCGGTGCAGATTGATTCCGATCAACTCGCCTGGGAGTTGCTCACTTCTGATCAAACCAATTTGGCCGTAAGCTGGTCCAGCCAGTATTTCCAATCCACAAACCCTGTTTTTCTGGCTGCCCCTCTTCCCACCTCGGACGGGATCCCCTTTACGCTGATCGAAAGCTGGGGTTGGGCAATTACCGCATCAGATCCCAACGAACAGGCTGCGGCAGCTGAATTGGCCCGCTTCTTGTCGGCTCCGGAATTTACCGGGCCATGGACAGAAGCCGCACACCTGATTCCCCTCCGCCCATCTGCATTAAATCAATGGAGCAGAACGGCAGACCAGAACCTGGCAAACCAGATCATGCCAGCAGCGCACGCAGCCCCTGCCGCCAGCATCCTTTCTGATGTCGGGAACCCCCTGATGGACGCGGTGTTGGATGTGCTGACGGATGTACAGACACCGGAAGCCGCTGCTATATCCGCAGTAGAGGCGGTGGGCAATTAATCCTTCGGTAACCGGTTGCTGAACGCGGTAAGATTTTTCTTTCCCCCATTCTCTTAATGGTGATAATGGAACACGAAACATCTGTTCTATTCTGAACTTGACGATCATAAACCTAAATGATATGATGCAAGCTTGGAGATATGACAAATATGACAGAAAATAATCAAGATCCCTTGAAAGAAACACCCAAAGCGGATTTACCTGAATCGGACGAGTCCCCCTCTACTCCCTCTGAAACGAATAGTGATAACGGGCGCTTCGCTGCCTTCTGGGAGCGGGTGCGCAATTTGGGAATGTCGGGAACCGTTACCCGGTTTGGCACCAGTGTGATCACCATCGCTGTGGTGGTGGTTGCTGCGGTAGCACTGGGGCGTATATACCTCAACAACACCAACCAACCCCCTGAGACCGCCACCCTGCCAACCGAGAATACTCCCAGTGAAGCGGGCACATCCACCGATGTGGACGAGATTGTTTTGCCCGCTTTCATCATGCCGGATACCGCCTTTTTCTATGGCAGCAATGGCATTTCCCGCGAGGCAATCCCCGATACTGAGGTCCCCGCCCGCTCCCGCAGTGATGTGACCTACTATGAGGTCCTCCAGGGAGAGAGTGTTTTTACCATCGCGGATAAATTTGGTCTTGAACCCGAAACCATCCTGTGGGGCAACTACGAAACCCTTCAGGATAATCCCCGCTTTCTGGCGGTTGGGCAGGTACTCACCATTCTCCCCACCAATGGGATATATTACAAATACAGCACAGGTGAAAGCCTTTCCAGCATTGCCAAAAATTTTGGCGTGACCGTAGAAGACATCATCGAATACCCTGGAAATAATCTCGATCCATATGAGACCAACCCCGAAGATCCGGCAATAGCAGATGGCACCTGGCTAATCGTCCCTGGCGGCACCCGCGAGCTCCAGGATTGGGGACCACCTGCAATCAGCCGCTCCAATCCCGCCGTTGCAAAATATTACGGCGCTGGTTATTGTGGTGAGATCTACTCCGGCCCAGTAGGCGATGGCTACTTTATCTGGCCTGCCGTATCCACGCTCATTTCCGGTTATCACTACTCTCCTGGCATCCACGAGGCCATTGACATTGGCGGTGTAGAAGGCAGCCCGATCTATGCTTCTGACAGTGGTGTGGTGGTCTACTCCGGTTGGAGTGACTATGGCTACGGCAATCTGGTGGTGGTCGACCACGGCAACGGCTGGCAGACAGCGTATGCCCATATGCTTTACACCGGCGTGGTTTGTGGTCAGGGCGTCTATCGCGGTGACACCATTGGTGCCTTGGGCAACACCGGTAACTCAACCGGCCCGCACCTCCACTTTGAAATGAACAGTAGTATATACGGTAAGGTGAACCCGTTGGATTACGTATCCGGTGGGTAACCGTCACACTCTTTACTAATGACAAAAGACCGGCGAATTCGCCGGTCTTTTTTTGCGTTTTATTCAGGATATTACCAGGACTGCAAGACACTCACGTCCACATTGAGCATATCGGGGAAATATGTTTTCACGGCAAGCAGGATCTTCTCCCGCATGCGTGGGTACCACATATCCTGGGTTTGGTCGAACCATCGCGCATCCAAATACTCTTTGGATGTGCCTACCTGGACATCGTCCACAAGGAAGATATACCAGATATTCAATGCCTGGCGTTCTGCGTAATAATCGACAGAGATTCGGCTGCGCCAATTTGGTTCATAGCCAATCAAGCGGAACTTTTCTTCCTCCAGCTCGCGCAGCAGCGCCGCATCAGGAGCTTCTCCCATTTCCAGCTTTCCGCCGGGAGTTGCATAACAGCCATCCTTGCGGTGTAACACGCCAAACAGCGAACCATCTTCCCTGCGAATGATAATGGCCCGAGCAGTGACAACTTTAAAGGGCATCTGATACTCAAAAGACATAGCATCATTATATATCAGGGAGAAAAATCTTACTAAACAATTAGGAAAAATATCCTAAGTTTAGACGGGAAATCCGTACAAATTGCTTGTCATGCACTTGTGAGGATGCTATAATACAGCCTCATCGGGATCGTAGCTCAGTTGGTTAGAGCGCACGGTTCACATCCGTGAGGTCGTGGGTTCGAGTCCCTCCGATCCCACCAAAA
>QKGK01000029.1 GCA_003250455.1 Chloroflexota bacterium
TGCTCCCCACTTCCTCCCCGCTGAAATCCACCCACAAATCCAGGCGCTGCGCCGGGGCCAGGGTGAGATACTGCCTTTGCAGCGGCGCTTCAAGCAGGCCGCCATCCGTGCCCAACACCGTCAGGGGCGTGCCGTCCTCCCAGGCCAGCTTATAAATGCGGGAGTTTGAGCCGTTCAGCAACCGCACCCGATAAGGCCGGGTTTTCACCGGCAATCTGAAATCCGGGCGGCCATTGATCAGCATCCGGTTGCCCAAAAAGCCGATCATCTGGTCCATCATCATCCCGGTGCCGCTGTATACAAACTGGTTTTCCCCGTCAAAAATGCGGTCCTGGAGCACAAGCGGCACTTCATATTCTCCCTCCGGCAAACCGAGCGCTGCTTCTTCATCATCCCGGACAACGAACAGCCCGGCCAGCCCGGCAAACACCTGCGGGCCGGTGCGCCCGTGCGGGTGCGGATGATACCAATACATCCCGGCCCGGTCCAACACCTGGAAGGTATATACATACGTCTCTCCGGGGTCGATCACCAATCGGGGGTGTCCATCCGCCTCCACGGGAACGTGCAGCCCGTGCCAATGGATAATGGACGGCTCGTCCAGCCCGTTGGTAAAATGCACCCGGATGGTCTGCCCGGTCCGCACGTTGATGATTGGCCCCAGATATGAATCCGGGATCGTCTGGAGGGTTTCTTCCGGCCCCTTCAGCACTTCTCCCTGGTATCGCCACACCTGGGTGGCCGCCCCTTCCAATAGGGCCACTTCACCGGGGACGGCTTTCAGGGAAATTTCAATATCCGGTTCCAGGTTGGCATTGGTTTCCACCACCGGCAAAGGAGTGTTTTCGTTTATCCCGCAGGCATGCAGCAGCGCCGCACTGCCGCCCAGCCCCAGCAGGCGGATAAAATCACGTCGAGAAAGAGAACGTATTGCCATTCGATATCCTTTCAAAGAGAAGCCAAAATCGGCTTATTCGTCTATGTAAATAAGTTGACAAATCGTACCATAGTTCTGATGATTAAACTAAACTTAGTTCAATCAAGCCTCGTGCATGTTTAGCCCTTTACACGCAGCCCTCTTTTCCATGCTCAAATACTTGCTTTCCTGGACTCCCGCCTGCGCGGGAGTGACAGCTTCTTCTCTTTTTCCTCGTCTTTCCCGCACGCTTTTGGCGGGAATCCACTTGGTCCCCCTTTCTACCATCTAACGGCTGATTCAAACCAGCGGCCCTCTACCCCCTAAAACAAAAAAGCGGACGAAGGCATAATCAATCACCTTCATCCGCTGAATACCTAGAGTAGATTGGGCTTTAGCTGCCCTCTCCGGCCAACAGCCGGATGATAAATTCGCTTCCGCGGCCTTCTTCGCTTTCAACGGAAATAGTGCCGTTCATCCCTTCCACCAGCGCCTTGGCGATCGGTAATCCCAGGCCGAACCCCTGCACCACCGAGCTTTCATCCGGGCGGTTGAAGCGTTCAAACACCTTATCCAGGTACGCTGATGGAATTCCCTTCCCATGGTCACGTACATGCAGCACCACCTGAGCGCCGTCCTGTTCCGCATGGACGTGAATATCTCCTTCGGAATACTTCAGGGCGTTATCCAGCAGGATCAGCATCACCTGCTTGAAGGCATCCCGGTCGCCTTTTACGGCAACATCTTCCGGGACGCTCACCTCGATCTTCCTGTTGGGGTCAATCTGGTGCACCTGGCGCACGGTATCATTCACCAGCGGCTGCACTTCGATCGCTTCCTTTTCCAGGCTGCGACCGGCATCGGCATACGCCAGCATCAGCAGCTGGTTGACCAGCCGGATCAACCGGTCGCTTTCATCGACCATATCGTTGAGAATATCCGCCTGCTCCTCCGGCGGGGCCGGGGGCGTGCGGCCGAGCAGGCCAAGGTTGCCGCGCAGGGTGGTCAGCGGGGTGCGCAGCTCGTGGGAAACATCGGCCACAAAATTGCGCTGCTGCTGGAGGGAGTTCTCCACGCGCTGGTAAGCTGCCTGCAGGCGCGCCAGCATCTGGTTAAAAGTGTTGGCAAGCTGGCCGACTTCGTCCTGCAGCCCGGTGTAATCCACCCGGCGGGTAAAATCGCGCTCCTCGCCAATTGCCTGTGCCGTCTGGGTAATGCGGTCAATCGGCCGTAAGGCCATCCCGGAAAACACCCAGCCGACGCCAAATGCCACCAGCACCGTCACCAGGCTGGCGATCAGCAGGGTGGTTGCCAGCGAGTTCAAGGTGCGGTCGCGTTCTGTCAGCGAGCGGGCCACCTGAAGGATATTGACCACCTCGCCATTCTGGGTGATCGGATGGCTGTAAATGAGCATATTCTCCTCGTTCACCACCGCCGATTCGAACCAGTCCTGCCCGGACTGCACGGTTGCCAGCCCATCATCGCTCAGCGGCAGGGCATCTTCCTCGCGCCCGAACGGGCTGACGATCAAATCTCCCTCAGTGTTCAGCACACGCACAACCTCGCGCTCCCGCAGCGACTGGAAGGTCTGATCGCCGGAAAACTCATTAAAGGAACGCGGCGGGGGTTCGGTTTGCTGTACGGACTCAGGGGGAACAGAAAAGGTTCCCATCCGCAGGACAGCTTCTTCCAGTCCCCCGCTGCTGTGGGTAAGGTCGTCTTTTAGTGAAGTAAGCGTCTCATGCGCCTGGGAAGAATAAAGCGCCGTGCCAAATACAACCAGCATCAGGGCCAGGATTGCGCTGTATACCAGGGTCAGCCGGAATCGGATCGTCATTCTTCTTCCCTCAACACATATCCAATCCCGCGCACGGTATGGATCAGGCGCGAGCCGCCTTCTGCTTCCAGTTTCTTGCGCAGATAGCCGATATAAATTTCCAGCACATTGTCATTGCCGCCAAAGTCATAGCCCCAAACTTCATTGAGGATCTGGCGGCGTTCCAGCACCTGGTTGGGGTGCCGCAGCAGCATGTGCAGCAGGCTGAATTCGGTCACCGTCAGCGAGAGGGGCATCTCATCCCGGAAGGCTTCGCGCGTCACCGGGTCCAGGGAAACGCCGGAAAAAGCCGCTTTTTTGTTTTCCGGTTTAGCCTCCACCCGCCGCAGCATGGCATGCACGCGCGCCACCAGCTCGGCAGGGGCAAACGGCTTGACCAGATAATCATCCGCGCCGCTTTCCAGGCCTTCCACCCGGTTCTCGATCGCATCGCGGGCAGTCAGCATCAGCACCATGGTGTCGTTTTCTTCATCGCGCAGCTTATTCACAAAGGTCAGCCCGTCCATTTTGGGCATCATCCAGTCCAGGATGATCAGGTCCGGCTTTTCCGCGCTCACAATCGGCAGCGCTTCAAGGCCGTTGGTTGCTGTAAGCACATGCAGGCTTTCATAAGTCAATGTGCGCTGGAGCATTTTCAGTAATTTTGGGTCATCGTCAACTATTAATACGGTAGGCATTGCAGTTCCTCACAAATTTGAATACAACACTACTTTAGTTGATTTTACTGTGAAAATCCTGTGAAAACTGTTTATTGCCGTGATGTTCTCAACTTTTTCACAGTTTTCTCATAGGGATTTCACAGGATCGCTGGCTAAAATAATAACCACGAGAGAAAAAACACATGGAAAATTTAATGCACACGATCCGCAAGTTCAATCGCTTTGAACTTAAATACCTGCTCACCCTGCAGCAAGCCGAACGGTTCAAATCGGTTTTGAGCCGCTACCTGTCCCCCGATGAATACGGAGACAGCCGCGGGCAGTACACCCTTTCCAGCCTGTACTACGATTCCCCGGACTATCGCTGCTATTGGGAAAAAGTAGATGGCATCCGCTTCCGCCGCAAGCTGCGTATCCGCCAATACGAGACCGGAGCAGCGCTCACCGCAGACACCCCGGTCTTTGTGGAGATCAAACAGCGTGTGGACCGCGCCACCCAAAAACGGCGCGCCTTGCTGCCCTATTGGCAGGCCTTACAGCTGTGTGACCAGCGCCAGATGCCCGAACAGGTCGCGCCGGAAAACCAGGCTTTCCTTGAGGAAGTCTATGCATACCTCTGGCGGTACAACCTCCGCCCGGCCGGCATTGTGCGCTACCAGCGCCAGGCGTTTATCGGAACAACCTACGATATCGGCCTTAGAGTGACCTTCGACACCTTCCTGACCGGACAGACCAATCCCCTTCGTCTGGAGGCTCCTCCTTCCGAGTTATCCCTGCTGAACCCCAACCTGACGATCATGGAGATCAAGGTCAACGAGCGCATCCCCATCTGGCTGACCGCTTTAATTGCCGCCCAGAACATGCAGCTCATCCGCATCAGCAAATACTGCCGCAGCATCGAAGTGCTTGGGTTGGGCACAAACCGCCCCGCCACTTTTTCTATCCCTATTGCAATCAATTACTAAATTAACAAAACATCAAGGAGACTACTATTATGAACATTTTCAACATTCAGGACCTCACCGGCGAATTTTCCGTTATGGACGTCGTACTCGTATTGGTCCTCAGCTTTCTGCTGAGCGCTTTCATCGGCTGGATCTACAAGATCACTCATCGCGGCACATCCTACACCCAAAGCTTTGTTTTCACGCTGGTGCTCAACGGGATGGTGGTCGCCATGGTGATGATGGTGGTCGGCTCCAACATTGCCCGGGCCTTCTCGCTGGTCGGGGCGCTGTCCATCATCCGCTTCCGTAACGCCGTCAAAGAAACGCGCGATGTCGGGTTTATCTTCTTTACCATGGCGATTGGGATGGCCATCGGCACCAAATTTTACCTGTTGGCCATCATCGCCGCAGTGGTCATCAGCCTGGTGATCCTGATGATGACCCGCATGAACTGGTTTGCCCGTGAAATGTCTAACCAGATCCTGCGCGTCCAGGTGCCCAATGACCTGCCCTTTGACCACCTTTTTGACCACGTATTTCTCAAGTACACCAGCATCTCCGAGCTGATCAGCGTCGATTCCGACCGCAGCGGTGCGTTTACCGAACTGATCTACAGCATTGGGATGAAGAAGTCCAACCAGATCCAGGACTTCATCACCGAGGTCAAGCGGCTCAACGGCGGCAATAAAGTTTCCCTGATCGCCGGATATAACTCTACCGATTTGTAAGTTTTCTTTCCTCCTCAGTTCGTGTTCGTGGCGGCGGTGTCTGAGTACCTCCTCCCTCAGAAAACATAGCGCTACCTTTCCCGCTATCACCGCCGCCACACACGCAGCGATCAAACCTGCCGGAAATCGCCATTTCATGGGTCCCGGCAGAAAGGATTTTTTATGAGCCTGGAATTCAAACGCAGCTACCCGATCATCCTTTTGCTGATTGCCGTCCTGGCAATCTTTACGTTTGGGATGGGCAGCCAGCGCATCATTGCCTACAACATTGAAAAAGATGCCACCAGCTATTCGCAAACCACTTCCCGTTTTGATATTTCCAACAACACAGACCTTTTTGACATCAGCATCGCCCACAGCATCCAGGTGATCATGGATGACGCCCAATACGACCAGATGCTCACCACGTATCAGGAAACCGGCCTCAAGGAATACTTCCAGGTGGATGTGATCATCGACGGTGTGCGCATCAACGATGTCGGCATCCGCCTGAAAGGGAACGCTTCTCTGAGCACGGCCCTGGGGCGGCCAATGGATGCTGGCGGCAACGGCGGCAACGCTGCCGGAAATTTTCCCCAGGACATGCCCAACCGGGGCGATGGCAACTTCCCTGGCGGGGACGGCAACTTCCAGATGCCTCAGGACGGCCAACAACCTGAATTTCCCCAGGACGGGCAATTACCCGAAGATGGGCAGCAGCCCCAGATGCCTGGCAACGGGGAAGACTTTGTCCCCCAGGAAAATGGCGGCTTCGGAGGCAGGCAGCAGGGAATGCCAAACAGTTTCAGCCAATCCAGCGGGGAGACAAAGATCCCCTTTATGATCAAGTTCGATGCGTTTGTTGAAGGGCAAACTTACCAGGGACGCAGCGCCATTGCCATCCGCACGTATGGGATCTCCTACAACGAGGCCATGCTGCAGGAACCGGTCACCAATGAGGCCGCCCGCCTGGTTGGCCTCCCAGCCACTCAGACCGCCTATACCGGCTTCCGCTTCAATGATGACGATGAGACGTTGTACGTCATCTCTGAATTGGTCAACGACGAATACCTGACCGAATATTTTGAGAACGACAATGGGGTGCTGTACAAGGCCGAACTTGGCTCCACGCTCAGCTACGAGGGAGAAGACCCAAGCTCGTATGCCGAGAGCTTTACGCAGCAGACCCGGGTGAACGATGCCGACCTGGCTCCGCTGATCGAATTCATCCGCTTCATCAACCAGGCGGACGACGAGACCTTCGCAAACGAATTACCCAACTATTTGGACGTAGATGCCTTTGCCACCTACCTGGCTTTCAATGTGCTGCTGGTCAATACCGATTCGCTCATCGGGATGAACAACAACTACTACTTATATTACGACGATGTGGACGGCCGCTTCACCCTGCTGATGTGGGACACCAATGAAAGTCTGGGCGACCTGGGCGGCAGCGCCACCTACGATATCTCGCTGACCAACACGCAGAACAACTCTGATCAGCGCGCCGGCGGGGGCGGAGGCAGGGGAATAGGCGGCGGAGAAAACACGCTCATCGAGCGCTTTATGTCCGTTCCCTCCTTTGAAGCCTTATACCGGGAAAAACTGCAAATGGTCTATGACACCGCTTTTGCCAGCGGAGCGATCACTGAAATTACAGAGCGCTATGCTGCAGTGGTGCGCGGCGTCAACGATGAGCGCAGCCTGGCAGACCTGACCGCCTACGATCAGGCAGTGGAAAACGTGCTTTCATTCATCGACCAGCGGACAGAATACCTCTCCAGCCTCGAACTGTTGAGCCAATAAAGCGGGCGGGGATAACATTTTGATACCAGAGAGGAGGTTTTTTCTGGTGTCGTTCCCGCATGTTGTTAGCGGGAACCCATTTCTTGTGATTTTCTCATGATTGCCGGTCACTGTTTCGTCGGAGGCCTGTTCTGATTTCAAAACTTAGCCACCTGACAGTTTCAATCATGTGATGTTAAGAATTATTCCTGGTTAATGTCGGCTATTTTTATAGGTAAATAGAAGCCACTAATCCGGAGTGCAGCACTTTTAGGAACTTTACATAGCTGTTTTCGTGTCATTCCCGTACGATTTTGGCGGGAATCCACAACAAAGGTTCTAAGTATGGATTCCCGCCTGCGCGGGAATGACACAAGTAAAATAATTTCCGCAAACTATCAGGTGACTAGTTTCAAACTAAAAACTGGCTTGAGGTTTTCGCTTTGTGCCAGTTTTGCTGACCGGTAGTTGCGGCATTTTTTGTTTCAGGCTTGCAGATTAAAAGACATACCGGCTGAACGCCGGTATGTCTAGGTTAGGAGGAGGAGAAAATTCGATAATTGCTGTTATTTTCTGATGGCCACGTACAGCCAGTACACCGTCAAAAAGACCACCACCAATAAAGTGACTGCATACATCAGGATTGCGGCCGGCAGGGAAGAATCTGTCCCGGAGAGGAACGCATGGGCAACCGCCCCAAAGTAGGCTAACAAGCTGGAATAGTGGATCAAGCGGAAGGTTTTCATCCCAATGCGGTTGCGCATGTAAAAGGTTATCGTCACTAGCACCGTTAGGTACAGGGCGATCGAGCCGATCCCCACCCACACGGGCCGGTAAGGCGCCATGAACGGCACCAGGATCTGCGTCCATGTGAAAGGGAGATAATTATCCACCAGCAGCACGAAAATGTGTAAGCCCAGGAACCCCAGCGACAGCAGCGAAATGAACTTGTGGAAGTCAAAGGTAAAGTTGCCGTTCAGGTACCGGTCGAAGATCTTGGTGGGGATGGCCAGCCCCCATACCGTGGAGAACCACAGCAGCAGGTAAGCGGTAATTCCCGCAGAGCGGATCACATACCAGGTCACATTTTCTGTCGATAAAGCAAACAGGTTGGTCAGGTTTCCCTGCGCCCCCGCTGCCAGTGGGGAGATGAGGAACACACCCAGGGTCAGCGCTGTGACCAGTAACACACCCGTTGCCAGCCAAACAGAAGTATGGCTTTCTGACGAAGAAAGTTTAGAAATTTGCTGCTGCGACATGCGCAACCTCCATATTTTCAAAATTACCGACTAACACGCCGTCTGTCTGGACAGCCAGGAATTGTAAGTCTTCCTGTTCCGCCGCCAGCCCCCAGGCTTCATCCGGCCCGGCGATCAGCAGCGCTTTGGCAAAGGCTTCGGCGTTAGTGGCCTGCGTGGCATACACCGTCACACACAGCCACGGGGTTTCGGCAGGCGCATCCACCCGCGGATCAATGATGTGGTGCCGTGTCTGGTCTTGCTGGGTCCATCGGCGTTTGCTCACTGAGGAAGTAGCCAGCGCCCCCGGTCCTACCGCCAGCACGGCTAGCGTTTGGCTGTCATCGCGCGGGTCTTCCAGCGAAACCTGCCAGGCAGGTTCGCCTTCGGGGAGGCCAAACAATACCATGTCCCCTCCGGCGCTGACCGCTCCGGCATCCGTATACTGGGATAATATTTCCACTGCTCTGGCCGCGATCCAGCCTTTGGCGATCCCGCCCAGATCAATCTGCATATCGCTGGGCATCCAGATAGCCCGGCGTTCCGGGTCGAACTGGGCCATGTCAAACCCCGGGGAAGCAACCAGCAGTCCATCCGGTGCCGGGGAAGCCCCAAACTGGCGGAGTTCATCCATGCTGCGGTCGTAACCGGCGTATGCCAGGGCGGGTAAGATCGTCGGGTCGAACAGGCCGCCGGTTTCCTGAAAAGCAATTTGTGCTTCCATCAGCAGCGCATACAGTTCATCCGAAAGGTCGAACCAGCGTCCGGCAGCCCGGTTGAGCGCTGAAAGCTCGCTGCTCTGGCGGAAGCGGGAAAACCGCTCTTCGGCTTCTTCGATCCACTGGCGCACCCGGTCAAACCCCGGCGCTACTGCCGTGCGGTCGCCTTCCGCTGCCACCAGGATGGTGGTGTTCATTGCTCGAAATTCATCATATTCCATCATAATTGCACGTCCAATTCCGATGATACTCTAATGCTTGATTGCCTATGAGCCCGCCGTGCGCAGCCGCATGGGAGCCACATTCATTCTTGCGCTCAGCTGCACCGAGGCCGGCTGCACCGTCCCGTTTACCATCGACTCCAAAGAAGGAACATCGGCCATAGAGACATCCACATTCGTGCTGGAGGAGAACATCGGCAGCACATC
>QKGK01000020.1 GCA_003250455.1 Chloroflexota bacterium
GGCCGACCTGCTGGAGAAAAATATTGCCGGCTTGCTCGCCCCATTCGATCTCACCCCCGCTTCGGGGTTGGCTCTCAGCATTTTGGCAGATTCGGAATCGCCATTATCGCCAAATGAAATTGCCGATCACCTGATCATCAGCCGGGCGAGTGTCACCAGTTTGCTTGATTCGCTTGAAAAACGCGGGTACGCAAAAAGAAGTCCCCACCCTACCGACCGGCGCATGATTTGGGTAGAGCCGACCGAACGGGGGTTGCAAATCGCCGATGCGTTTCGCCAGGTCGTTCACCGGCATCAAAAAGTCTGGTTGGAGGTACTAACTGAAAAAGAGCAAGACCAGCTCACCGCATTGCTCCACCGGCTTCAAACTTCCCTGTTGGACACAGACTCTTAGGAGCACTCCCGCATTCCTTCTCCCTGTTTATTAGTTTAACTCAAGTTGCTACCTAAAAATAATCGGATGAGAACGGAAAGAAAATAGTGGTTGTTGAATGAAGAAAACTTCAACCCCCCACCCCAAACCCCTCCCCCCATGCTGGTTTCAGGAAAATGCTGGAATTCTTCGGGGGAGGGGCCTTTGAGGCGGGAGGGGGTTTCGCCCTCTCCCAGAATTTCACCCCCTTCCACGGCCAAAGAGGTGAAAATCGCACAACAAAATTGCGGCTGGGGAAGGGGAAGACGACCGAAGGTCGTAGGGGATAGGGAAATTTGCCCCCTTGATCGCAATTGAATTAACAAAGTAGCAACTAGGTTAGTTTAATAATCTTTTTGATTCTTGCGCCTTTCTTTACCCCCGGCGCGCATTGCCCTGCTCAGGCAGGCTTTATGGAAATCCCGTTAGCATGCAGATGCCACAGGGTGTTGTAAGCCGCCTCGCGGATCTCGCCTTCCGGCCCGGAAAGCAGCTCCAGCAGTTGGGGCAGCGACTTATACGATTCACTGGGGAAGCGGCGGTAAATATACATCACGGCCAGTTGCTCTTCCTCTGTACCTTCTTTGAGGGCTACCTCGAGCATATCCCAGCCGGACTGCCCCGGCGAAAGGCCCATCCCGCGCTCCCCGGCGAAAGCGATCAGCCAGGGCGTTTCGTGGATCGGCGGCAGGTCTTTGGGCAGGGCCACTTCGGCCAGCTTCTGGTCTTCGATCACCTGGACGGCCGCATTGCGCACCACCCACTGGTCGTCCTCTGTCTGTACGCTGGCAATGATCTCCTGCGCCCAGGGCTCGTTGATGCGCGCCAGGCCAAAGATCACCGCCCGCCGCACCTGCACATCTTCGAAGGTGGTCCCATCCTTGAGCACCGGATGCCCCTCCGCAGGGTGTTGGGCCAGGGCTTCTGCAGCGGCCCGCCGCACTTCGTCGTTGGCTTCCAGCAGGGCCGCGGTGACCAGCTCCAGGGAGCGGGTCGTGCCGATCTTGACCAGGCTGAGGCAGGCTGCCCGGCTGACGAAGATAGAGGTGTCGAAAAGCAACCCACCCAGGGTCTCGACCACATTGGTATTCATCGCCAGCCCGCTGCCCAATGCTCCCAGCCAGCGCACCGAATGTTTGGACGATTCGAGCATCTGGGAAAACAGGGAATTGATCCCCGCCTCCTGCGAAAAAGCCAGCTGGGCAACGACCTTGGTACGCAGGGTGAGGGACAGGGATTCGTCCTGCAGCATTTTTGCCAGCGTGCGCATGAACTTGCTGCGCCATTCCGGGGATTTGTGTGCATACCGCAACCAGCCCCCGGCAAAAGCCAGCGCCGATTGGGTGGGGTCTGCCTGGCTTTGCTGGACGGCGTCGGCGATCAAGGGTGTCATCTCTGCGCCAGCCGCGGGCAGATACTGCTGGGTAAGGGTCTTGCCGCTCCAGTCGGGCTGCTGGATGAGGGCCTGGGCATGTTCAGCGCCTTTCAGCAAAGTACCAGCCAGATACCCGGCAAAGATGGGATGAATGAAGCTGTAGCGGCCGTTGGCGTGCTGGGTGAGCAGGCGCGCATCGGTCAGCTGTGGGATCAGATAGACCCCGCCCGGTTTTCCTGCCTCGCGTTCCTGATCCTCGGAAGCTCCTTCTTCCAAATCTTCCAGGTCGTATTTAACCGCTTGTTCGCTTATTTCCTCGGGAACCAGCTCCGGTTCCAGGTCTTCCAGCTCATCCAGGATGGCATCCAGGTCGTCCACGTCCAGTCCGGCGGCGGCCTGCTCTTTGAGCGGTATTTCCGCTTCCGGCGGGGTTGCTTCTTCAGTTTCAGTGCTTTCTTCGGCATCCAGTTCCGGTTCCGGCACTTCTTCAAAGGCGGCAATGTAGCCGTTGGCAGCCTTGCGGGTCAGGAAAGAGGACTGGTGGAGCACGCTCTGGGCAGCCAGGTTTTCCAGCGCCGGACGCGCATTTTTGATCCCCTCCCCCATGCGCAGCAGGTAGGCTTCCAGGGCG
>QKGK01000353.1 GCA_003250455.1 Chloroflexota bacterium
GCGCAGTTCTTCCTGCCCGATGGATTTTTTATTGCGGCGTGCCGAAAGGATAGCCGCTTCGTTGACCAGGTTTTCCAGGTCTGCACCGACAAAGCCAGGGGTGGCGCGGGCCAATTGGGCCAGGTCCACTTCCGGATTGAGGGGCTTGCCACGGGTGTGCACTTTCAGAATGGCTTCACGGCCGCGCACGTCGGGGCGGTCGAGGATCACGCGCCGGTCGAAACGTCCGGGGCGCATCAGTGCGGGGTCCAGGATGTCCGGGCGGTTGGTGGCAGCGATGATGATCACATTGGTGTCGGTATCAAAGCCGTCCATTTCTACCAGGATTTGGTTGAGGGTTTGCTCACGTTCGTCATGGCTGCCGCCTAAGCCAGCGCCACGCTGGCGGCCGACGGCGTCAATTTCGTCCACAAATACGATGCAGGGGGAATGCCGTTTGGCCTGGTCGAACAGGTCGCGCACACGGCTGGCGCCCACACCGACAAACATTTCTACAAATTCAGAGCCGGAGATGGAGAAGAAGGGGACACCTGCTTCACCGGATACGGCCTTGGCCATCAGGGTTTTACCGGTGCCTGGCTGACCAACCAGCAGCACACCCTTGGGGATGCGTGCGCCGAGGGCGATGAATTTTTCAGGCTCTTTGAGGAATTCGACCACTTCCTGGAGGTCTTCTTTGGCTTCCTCTACACCGGCGACATCATCAAAGGTGATGGTGGGGTGGTCTCCGGTGAACATGCGGGCGCGGGATTTCCCGAAGGAAATGGCTGCGTTGTTGCTGCCCTGGGCTTGGCGGAAAACAAACCAAAATACGATGCTCAACAAAATGACCGGCAGTAAATAAGCCAGCACATTGAATATCCTTACCAATGCACTCGGTGATGTGATATTGATCTTTACATTTTCATAGCTGAGCTGATCGGCGTTGACGCCCAGGTTAAGCAATTGTTCCACAAGCGTGGTGTTTGCCTCTTTGCGGGAATCTCGTTCGGTGCCGCTATCATAGACGACCAGCAACGTATCATCCTCGGCAACGTCTACCCGGGCAACCAGCCCGTTTCGAATATCGTTTGCCAGCTGATTAATGGTCAGGGGTTCTTCCTGGTTCGGCTGCTGCATGAACTGCATGAACACCAGTACGACGATCACGCCAAATAAGAGTAAGTAAAAAATAGGTATTCTGTTTCGAGTATTGTTCACAATCGATCCTCCAACGGGATTTCAGACAATCAGAGGTTATATTCTAAAAATTTGGTTACCAAAATTGTATCCGGTAAATTCCAAATGTTTGGAGACCTAAGTATTTGCCTAGATTATACCAACCTTTATCTGATTAGAAAGGTTTACGGAATTTTAGACGCACTTTCTAACGGTTTTCTTATATCAATAAGGGCTTCTATTATAAAAAATTCACAATTTGAGACCGTTTTTTGACTGAACGAGGTTCAGTTTAATAAATTTGGGTGCTTTATCCCCCAATTCTATTCCAAAGAAGCGCATACCTGCTGGATGTGCAGTTGGTCGTGGCGGGCAGAAATATGCAGAATCTCGTCCAATGTGGTTGGGCCAAAAATGGAATGGCGGATTTCTTTTTCCCTCACTTCAGCATCGAAAGAGCTAACCAGTTCAAGAAGCTTTTCCCTCGCCTGATAAAAATCCAGGAGCGCTTGCTGCCCGTCCTGTTGCTGGTAATGGCGTTCCTCCGCCCATGTGTCGGCGTCGATAGCCGGAAGGAACGGTGCAGGGTTGTTGGTCACCTCCAGGCAGCGAGGAATGTACACTTCCAGGTCTACGTCGCGTAGATGGCAGATCACTTCGGTCAGGCTCCAGGTTCCGGGATCCGGTTTATCCTCCCAGGCGCTGGCAGGTACACCGGATAATAATGTGTCCAGGGCTGCCGGGGTGGTGCGGAGAATATCCAGGCTGGCCTGCCAGTGATTGTAATCGGGCATCAGGGTTTCAGGATCGCGGCCCTCAATCCATGCGTGGATCTGGTCGATCCTGCCAGCTCCGTGGTTGGGCTGATTGGGGCGGGTCTGATTGTCCTCCAACACCCAATAGGTTGCCAGGCCAAATTGCTGTGCCGGGTCAATATCCAGGGCGCGATCGTTGCCAATCATCAGCACTGGGTTTTCTGGCCATCCCAACTGTGCCATAATCTCGGCATAATATGCCAGGTTGGGCTTGGCAAAGTGGAAATCCTCATAGGTCGTGATGAGCTGGAAGGGGAATTTCTCGGGTGGAACGCCAGCCCAGCGCAAACGTTCGTAGACGGCCGCTTTGGGAAAGATAGGGTTGGTGGCAATCACCAGTTGATAGCCTTTTTCGATGCTGGCTTCAATGAAACGGATCACTTCCGGGTCTGGTGTGGAAATCGGCGATAGGGTTGGAAAGATGTTGGTGTAGAAATCAT
>QKGK01000418.1 GCA_003250455.1 Chloroflexota bacterium
ATCTTCGTTGTAGGTCGTCAGGATGATGATCCGGATCTCCGGGTGCTGTTCGCGGATTTCTTTAACAGCGGAAAGTCCGTCCAGACGGGGCATTTGCAGGTCCATCAGGATGATGTCCGGGTGCAGGCTGGCGGCTTTTTCCACACCTTGCAGACCGTCCTCGGCTTCACCGACCACCTCCACGCTGTCCTCGGTCTCGAAGATCAGCCGCAGCCCCTGCCGGACGATCAGGTGGTCGTCTACGATCAATACCCGGATGGATTCTGTTGTTTCATCCGACCGGATGGGGTTTGGTGTTTCATCCGACCGGATGGGGTTTGGTGTTTCATCCGGCTGGATGGGGGCAGACAATTCTTCAGGCATGCTCGCCTCCCGGTGTGTGCAGCGGGATCTGGATCAGCAAAACGGTGCCTTCATCCGGGTGGCTGTCTACGGAGAGTTCTCCGCCCAGCATGTGCACCCGCTCTTCGATCCCCAGCAGCCCGTAGTGCCCGTCTTTGCTGAGTTCTTCCCGGTAGTGGAAGCCCTGGCCGTCGTCCTCGATTTCCAGCGTAAGGTGGTGCTGGCTTTCGTTCAGGTTGACCCAGGCCTGCGAAGCATTGGCATGCTTGGTGATGTTGTTCAGTCCCTCGGAGATGATCCTCGTTAGGTGGTCTTTGGCCTGGGTGGGCAGGGGATGGGTCAATTGATAGCGTACCTCACATGGGATCCCGGCAACTTCTTCAAAGCGGGCGGCTTCCTGCCGAACGACGTCAGCGAAGGAAGTTTCCTCGACCCGACCGCTGCGCAGGTTGTCGATCACCTGGCGGGATTCAGCCAATGTGGCACGCGACTGCGCCATGGCTTCCTGCAAAATTTGCTGGGCACGGTCATTGTTCTCTTTTTGGATATGGGTGCTGACCGCTTCCAGCTGGAGGATCAGCCCGGTGAGCCCCTGCGCCAGGGTGTCGTGCAGCTCGCGGGCCATGCGCTGACGCTCGGTGGTCAGGGTCAGTTCTTCCACCTGGGCAGCATAGGCCTCCAGTTGGGCATGCGCTTCCCGCAGCTCGTCCAGCAGGTTTTGGGTGAGCTCGCGCACCTCCAGCTGGCGGCGGAACATATAGGCAATGAACCCGGAGAAAAGGATGGAAGGCAAGGCAACATACCACCATTGTGCAATCAGCGAAAGGCCGGTTTTTAGCCCAATGGCAAGTAAAGCCAGGCCAATATACCCGATGAGGACAAAAACAATATCCCGGTTCCTGCGGAATGCGCCAACCGCGTTGCCAATCAATGAGCTGAACAGGCCGATCACCAGACCGTAGTCCGCGAAGTTTGGGACCAGCATAGCGATGCCAAAGGCCAGCAACCCCTGGAGGAAGAAATACCAGCGCAGGTGACTTCTCCGATTGATAAAGCGAAATACCATCCAGTAGGTGACCAGATGCACCAGCATCAGGATCGTGAATACCGCTATCAGCAAAGGGGTATCGAATTGGCGTACATATACCAGGTACATGAACAGCATTGCCAAAGTGACCAATAAGAAGAAAGGGATAACTTCTTTAAATTCTGTATTTCCTTCCCGGTTTTTGGGAAGAAAAAAATCATAAATTTTTTGCCGAGCAGTGGTGTTTTTCTTCATCGTACCTGTATTGTACATTGCTTCCCCTGTTTTGCCATCGGAGGATGCGACACTGTCGCTTAAGGCAGGATGAGCATGGCGGGGGTGCCGATGTGGTTTACCCATAAATACCGTATACTGGGTTCAGTTGGCAAATTAATTTATCCAACGCAAGGAGTAAAAAATGGAAACAAAAACAGCCATTGCAATCAGCGATCTGCACAGATATTACGACGAGGTCAAGGCCGTACAGGGTGTGACCCTGGATATCGAGGCCGGGACCGTCTTCAGCCTTTTAGGGCCCAACGGGGCCGGGAAATCCACCACCATCTCGGTGATCTCCGGTCTGCTCCAGCCGACCGCAGGGGACGCTTCTATTTTGGGGAATTCGATCACCAAATCCCCACAGAAGGCCAAAGCGCACATCGGTGTGGTGCCGCAGGAGATCGCGCTCTACGAAGACCTGACCGCCAAAGACAACCTGGCCTTTTGGGGTCAGATGTACGGCCTGAAAGGCGCTGAACTGAAACAGCGCACAGCAGACATCCTGGAGATGATCGAGCTGACCGACCGTCAGAACGACAAGGTGGAGAAATATTCCGGCGGGATGAAGCGCCGCCTGAACATCGGTGTGGCCCTGCTGCATAAGCCCGATATCGTCATCATGGACGAGCCGACCGTGGGGATCGACCCCCAGAGCCGCCGAAAGATCCTGGACAGCGTGATCGAACTCAACCGGCAGGGGATGACCGTGCTCTACACCACCCATTATATGGAAGAAGCCCAGGAACTCTCCGACCGCATCGCCAT
>QKGK01000006.1 GCA_003250455.1 Chloroflexota bacterium
AATCCTTCCCGGATGCATTCTTCCGGGGAATAGCGCTCGTCGATCAGCAGATAGAGCAGCCTATCTGCGTCTGCATAGGTAAAGCCAAGTTCCTGCTCGTCGGTTTGCCCCAGCCACAGGTCGGCGGAGGGCGGCTTGTCCAGGATGCTCTCCGGCACACCCAACCAGGCAGCCAGCTGGCGAAGCTGGGTCTTGTACAGGTCTCCTATCGGGTTGATAGCGCAGGCTGAGTCCCCAAACAGGGTGGAATATCCCAGCAGGATCTCGGTCTTGTTGCTGGTGCCCACCACCAGCCCGCCAAACTCTTCCGACTGGTCGTACAGCACGATCATCCGCATCCGGGCCATGATATTGCCGCGGCGCACTTTGGCGTTTTCCGGCAGCTGGGCGATCAGCGGGTCGGCCATGGCGGTGATCTCAATGGTCTTGGACTGCACGCCGGTATCCTCGATCACTTTTGCGGCATCGTCCAGCGAATCCTGCGAAGAAGCCTTGTACGGCATGCGTACGGCCAGCACATTTTCCGGCCCCAGCGCTGCGGCTGCCAGGTAGCAGCTCACCGCCGAATCGATCCCACCGGAAAGCCCCACCACGGCACGGGTAAAACCCACCCGGGTCAGCTCGCTGTGGATAAAGCCGGTCAGGATCTGGTTCGCCAGTTCCGGGTTGATTGTCAGAGAGTTGGTCATTGCTTTTTGCCCTTGTAAAATGGCTTTAGGGTAGCATCTTCATGCTTCAAACAAGATTGTACCTTTAATTTTAAAATGATCAGGAAATCAGCCCTGCCCAGGCGGGAAACGCCCCTCATTGCGGGCCATTTTTCCGCGCACGATCTCGCTGATGTCCAGGTCAGCTTGCAGAGCAAAGCTGATCGCATAGATCAGGATGTCGGCCAGTTCGTCGCCCACCTCGGCTTTTACCCCCTGGTCTTCCAGGGACTGCTGCCCCTCGGTTTTATCCACCCACTGGAAGTGTTCCATCAGCTCGGCCGCCTCGATGGCGATGCTCATCGCCAGGTTCTTGGAGGTATGGTAGGGTTCCCATTGCCGGGCGGCGATAAAGTCGGCTACCAGCGTTTTGAGTTCAGCGATCGTGGTGGTGGTGTCCATCGGCTATCCTTCTGCGATCAGGGAAACTGCCAGCCGGGCCGCCTCGCGCACATAGCCTTCGCACTGCACATTCAGGTTGCGGGCCGCATATTCCCGGGAAGCTTCCGGTGTACCGAGCTGAAGCTGAAGCAGTTTGGTGCAGTTGGTATTGCCAAACTGCGCTTCAAAAGTCTGCACCAGCCTTTGGGTCTTTTGGTAGAGTTTCTCCCGTCCGTCACCTACATTTGCCCGGCCTTCGCACAGGCTCAAGCCCATCACACCGCCGGTCATCGCACCACACGGGCCGTTGGTCTCTGCCCATCCGCTGCAAAAAGCAGTGGCAATTTTGGGGATCAGTTCGCTTTCAATCCCCTGGCTGGCGGCAACGGCAACCAAAACGCTCTCAGCGCAGTAGTAGCCTTCCCTCCAATGCTCGGCGGCCAGTTCGGCAGTTTCTTCCGGGGATAGTTGCTGTTTGGGTGAGGACATCGTTCCTCCTAGGGGTGTTCAACCTGGTCGAAGCGCCACAGCCCGGCGGATTCGGCTTGTTCGTAAACAGCCGACACTTCTTCCGGGTAGACCCGCCGGTGAATGGCGGCATATTTTTCATGGGTTGTATTTTTGATAGGGTGGTACTGGTCCATGATATTCACATACATATCCGGGGAAATCGCGGCCAGCGCTTCCATCACAGCCTGCGAGCCGCAAACATCTTCCGGCATCACCAGGTGCCGTACCAGTACGCCGCGTTTTGCCAGCCCATGCTCATCGAATACCAGGTCGCCGGTCTGGCGATGCATCTCCCGGACGGCTTCCCCGGCAATTTGGGGGTAATCCTTGGCTTGCAGAAATAACCGGGCGCTGGACGGGTCAGACATTTTATAATCCGGCATATAAATGTCCACCACGCCATCCAGCCAGGCCAGGGTCTCCAGTGAGGAATACGCCGAGGTGTTGTACACCAGTGGCAGTTTTAAGCCTTTGGAGATGGCGATCACCAATGCGGCCAAAATCTGGGGAACGATGTGGTCCGGGGTGACCAGGTTGATGTTATGGACGCCGTATGCCTGTAGAGTCAGCATCATTTCGGCCAGGGTCTCTGGGGAAACTTTGTCCCCCACTGGCTGGTGGCTGATCTCGATATTCTGGCAGAAGACGCAGCGCAGGTTGCACCCTCCGAAGAAGATCGTCCCTGAGCCATGTCGCCCGCTCAGGCAGGATTCCTCTCCAAAGTGAGGCGCTGCACTGCTCACAACCGCTTCCAGTCCGGTCAGGCAGGTGCCCACATGCCCTTTCAACCGGTTGGCCCCGCAGCGCCGTGGACAAAGCTTACAGTTCTCCAGAGAAGCCATTGCCCGTTCGGCGCGTGCTGCCAGTTCCCCTTCCGCCAGTTTCAGGTAGGCGGGCTGAAATTCCAATTCGGAGAGGGAGAACGCACCGGAACGTGTCATGTCATATGGAATGGATTTTGCCAGGAAATCCCAAACAATGGCGACTGGTGATAGACGGTTTCATCAATTTTTGTCTGGAGTTTGCGGTGCAAACCCTAAACAAGGTCGACGAAGTCGACCTTGTCATTCGCCTTTCTTTGCAAGTTCAACACTGGTTTGGGCAGCGTTTACAAAAAAGAAGCTGAACAGCAGAAACGCGACAACACTCATCAGCGCATCATATAAGGAAAAATCGACATTCAGGAACGTCCCCACGGTGGGATTCTTCGTAAAGAAGACCGCTGTATTGATGAGCACAATGATCACCCGCACCTCGGTGGGGCCAAGTTTCCCGAAAGAAATTTTGAACACATCATCTACATAGGTGCGCAAAAAGGTATGGGTAGAAAGCATCAGGTAGCCGATCAGCGCCAGGGCTGCAACCTCAAAATGCACCAGTGGAGAGATCCCCAGGGCGATGATGACAATGAACTCGTCGATGATATCTACTATATGGTCAACATAATAGCCGTACTTGGGCCGTTGGATATCCCGGTAGCGGGCCAGCGAGCCATCCAGGCTGTCGCCAAACCAGTTGATGAAATATCCAAAACTGGAGAGCCATAAAAAGGCCAGGTTGTACTCGGTCAGGATATATCCTGCAGCGATCAGCACTGCGCCAAAAATACCGATCATCGTTAAAATGTCTGGGTTGACCCAGGCAGGCATCACTTTGCAGAAAAATTGCAGGGCAGGCCGTTCCAGGGGGCCTAATAAAATGTCGTTGACCCGGGTATGGTCCTTGACTCTATTGGTCATTCGTCTTCTCCTCAAATCCCTTTAGCGGGTTAGTCTGTTGTGCTCACCTCTTTTGGTGGGGCGTCTCCTGAAATGATCCGCTTTAATTTAATCGGCAGATAAATGAACAGGAACAGCAGTACAAGTACAGAAACACCAATACCGGTAATTTGTAACGTTTCATCAGCCTGTTTGATGGATGTGGCCGCAAAAAATCCCAACAGGAGCAATGTTGTCGTATACATAAATTCGCCCAGCATCACCACCGGCAGCCAGCGCTTCCAGGAGAGCTTGCTGATCCCTGCTGCCAGGTTTGCCGGAATAGTCAGGCCGGCAGAAAATTTACCGATCAGGATAATCTTGAAATAATGCCGCTGCATTTCTTTTTGCAGCATTTGGATCATTTTTCGCTGTTTGGTGGGGCGTTTGCTTAAAATGCGTTCCAGGTTGCCGGCTGTCCCTACCCGGAACCAGATAATATCTGCCACCAGGCTGGCACAGGTTGCAACCAACAGAACCACATAAAAATTCAGGAAGCTGTCAGCTACCACGGCCCCGCTCATCAGCTTGACTACGGTCCCCTGCAGGATCACAAAAAAGAACAGGAGCAGGTAATTCCAGTTTCCCATTGGCAGGACAGCCCCATGCTGGAGCGCATGCCAGAAGTTGGTGAAAATATCGAGCAGCGTTGTGGCCTGGGAGATCATGCTTCGCCTCCCTGGGTGGCTTTATCCGCCCAAAATCTGTGGTACATCATCCACTGCTCTGGGTGTTTGCTCACGATTGATTCGAATACGCGCATGTAAGCTGCCGTATTGATTCGGATGTCTTCCTGTTTGTCGCCTGTGCGGATCACTTCGATTGGATCTGATACATGCAACTGGTAGCCCAGGCGTTTGTCATAATAAAAGGCCAGAATGATCGTGACCGCATCCGAAAGCAGTGCAAGCCGGGCGGTACCTAATGGAACATAGGCCGGTTTTCCAAATACTTCGGTCAAACAAGTTTCATCCGGTTGAGGCCAATCCAGCCCCACGGCGATGATCCCGCCATCCCGGAGCCGCCTGATGGCTGTTTTGAGCGTGGAAGGATTGATCGGCGTGGCAATGAACCCGTATTTTTTTCGCAGCTCATTTTGATATTCGTAGCCTTCGTTGGGGTTGGCCGCCGAAAGCGCCTGTATCTCCAATCCGTGCGCCGTCAGCGAGATTGAACCGAGGTCAAAATTGCTCAGATGGATGCCGGCTAACTGCACCCCTCGTCCGGAGCTTTGGATCCGGTCGATGTGTTCAAAGACAATCTCGGGGATCTGGATCAGTTCGCGGATATGGTCGGGCGGCAGGCCGATAGCGTGGTAAAAGTCATAATAGAATCTGCCCGCGTTGATGAACGCCCTTCGGGTGATCCTATCCAGTTGACCGGGTTCGTCGTTCGTGCCGGGGATATGTGCGAGGTTATCTCGAAGCTGCCAGTAAACACCGGGTTTCCGGCGTGCGATCATCCGCCCAACTGATTTTGCCAGCCCGTAGCCGGCCCATTTGGGCGCTGCCCTTGCCAGCAACAGTCCATTGCGGATGACGCCCTTGTTCTTGAAAAACTCTTGTAAGTCCATGGTTCACGTTTAAAATCTGCTAATTTCTCGCTCAAAGTCTCGTTATTTGATCATGTTTCAACTATAAAAAATGATTATAAAGCACAAGTGGGCAGACGTTAAGCCCTTGATCGGGTCATTTTGTGAAAGCCTTCTTTATCTTAATATGTTTTGTTCAGTTTGAAAAGTTGCTTCATCCGATTCCAATGAATTGGAAAGTATAAAAATATCTCTGGGATACGAAAACCAGATACCGGTTAGGCAGCTTCTTTTGGTCAAGGGTCGAAAGTTATGGCTGGACGAAGTTGAACTGCCAGGAGCCCCAATACGGTTCGTCTGCGTCCTCGCACAAGCGCCCGGTGATCGAGTTGACTGGCGCACTGCCGTCTTCCAGGCGAAGCGAGTAGGTGATTGCCGGGTCCATCTGGTAATCCGCGTATCCCAGGCCGTATTCCGGTTTCAGCCCGGTGACGAACCGGTTGGTGTTGGTTTCCCAGCTGATCAGGATCGCCACGCCGGGAACCGGGTTATCCGCCGCGTCGAATACCGACACCTGGATCAGTGGCGGGTCGATATCCGGGTCGCAAGCCAATTGGATGCTGTCCAGCACGAAAGGCGGGCCGGGAGTGGCGGTGGCAGTAGGGGGCAAGGTAGGGGTCAGGGTCGGGATGATCGTACCCTCTGTGGGGGTTGGCCCGCCGCTTTCTGTCGGCGTTGTGTTTTGGTTGGCCCGCCGGGTGGCGGTGGGGGTGACGATCTCTATCGTTGGTGTCGGGGTTGCGTTGCTCAATTCTGCGGGGGTGGCGGACTGCACGGGGTTATTTGTCTCGGATACCGGTTCAATCTCCCCTTGCATGGCGGCCGCCAGTTGCCCCAGGGCGCGGGCAGCAGATTCCTGACCCTCTTCTCCCAGGGTCAGCTGCGCCTGCACCGAAAGCACCCGTACCGGATCGTCATCACCCAGCAAGGCCAGGCGGGCTTCGGCGCGGTTGATGTCGTGGTTGGACTGGTAAGCACGGGCGATCAGCACGCGGTAGGCTTCCTTGAAGTCTGCCCGCAGGTCTTGCGGTTGGGTCTCGATGGTTTCCACCGGGACCAGCACCCAGGCATACAGGATGCCCAGGGCGATGCCAAGGATCAGTCCGGTAATTAAATAAACCGGGGAGCGGCGGGGTTCCATCAGTTGCCACCCTCCAGGTCGGGGTTCCAGGTTTTCATCGCTTCGGCGAGGTCGCGCATCACGATCAGGTCGTTGGGAGTATACTGCAGGTCCAGCGCGGTGACCAGCGCCCGGTTGATGATCTCCACCGGTGCATCCGAGCCGAGCAGGGCCAGCTGGCGGGCAGCCAGGGAGGGGTCTTTTTCTTGCGCATAGACCTCGGCAACCATCAGTACATAATCGGCCTTGTAGTCTTCCCGCAGCGAACTGGGCGGGGCGTCCACCACTTCCACGGGGTTGATCTCTCGGGCATAGAAGATGCCAAAGAACGCCCCGATCACGATCATGACAACAAAGAGAATGTATCGAACCATAGTTTTGCTATTCTCCCATAGACGCTGAAGCCCTGCAAGTTAAACCGCTGGTGGGTTGCCGTACGATTATCCCAGCAAATCATCCAGGGCTGCAAGCAGCAGGCGCACGTTTTCCCGCCGGGCGCTGTACCCCATCAGCCCGATGCGCCAGATTTTACCGGCAAGCGGGCCAAAGCCGCCGGCAATCTCGATGCTGTACAGATCCCGCAGCATACCGCGGATGGCGGCCTCGTTCATTCCTTCCGGCAGGCGCGGGGTGGTCAGGGTCTTGAGGCGCAGCGCCGGAGGCACCAACGGCGGCAGGTCCAGGTTGGTCAGCCCTTCGTAGAGCATCTCGGCCATTTCAGCATGGCGCACGAAACGGTTTTCAAGCCCTTCCTCGGCAGTGATGCGCAGGGCTTCACGAAGGGCGTAGTTGGCGGAAACCGGCGCGGTGTGGTGATATTTATGCGGCTCTCCCCAGTAATCCATCAGCAGGTTCAGGTCCAGGTACCAGTTGGTCACCTTGGTCGCCCGGTTTTGCAGCGCTTCCCAGGCTCGCGGGCTGACGGTGATCGGGGCCAGTCCGGGCGGAGCGGAGAGCGCTTTCTGGCTGCCGGAGTAGCAGATATCCACACCCCAGGCGTCCACTTCCACGGGTACGCCACCCAGCGAAGCTACCGTATCCAGAAGCAGCAGCGCACCATGTTTGTGGGCGGCATCTGCAATCGCCTTGATCTCCGGCTGGCACACCCCGGTGGAGGTCTCCCCATGCACGACCGCCAGCAGCTTATAGTCCTTTTTCGCCAGGGCGGCTTCGATCTCGTCCGGGCTGAAGGCTTCTCCCCATGGCTTTTCGATTCGGTCTACATTCCCGCCGTAGCGTTCCGCCATCTCAGCGATGCGCATGCCAAAGTAGCCGATGATTGCCACCAGCACATTGTCGCCCGGTTCGACAAAGTTGCTCACCCCGGCTTCCATCCCGGTGGTGCCGGTGCCGGATAGGGAAATAGTGACCTCATTATCGGTTTGGAAGGTGTAGCGCAGCAGGTCCTGCACGTCGGCCATCACCTTGAGGTAATCCGGGTCCAGGTGCCCGGTGACGGGCATGCTCTGGGCGGCAAGCACCCGCCCTTCCACCATGCTGGGGCCGGGGCCTAACAATACGCGCTGGGTGATGTGTAAATCTGAAAAACGGGAAGCATCCATTCTGGTAACTCCTTAGGAAATAACTTTGTCTTATATCTCTAATTGTACCCAATTGCACGAGTTTAAAGGGAAAAGTTGAGGAGGATTTCGTCCGTATGGGTTGTTTTCATTTTTTGATGAGGGACTGTGGTGCAGGAGTCTGTTGCCGGTGTGGGGTATAAGAGCGGGTTATAGGATTGGGTTTTAGGGGTGGGTTTCTAAACCCGCTCCTGCGAAGGTGAAAAAACCAATTTCAATCTTCTCTTTGCGGGCGTATTTGATTCCCCGAGCTTCAATCCAAATTTCCAATTCCCCTTATAATACCCTTGTGGAAAAACTCTCCGGATCGATCGAGCGTGTCACTTACTATAATGAGGAAAACGGCTACAGCGTGCTGCGGCTGGCCCCGGACGAGCCGCAAGGCGCGGCGGAAGACCGTCAGGGGCTGGTCACTGTCACCGGCAACCTGCCCGAGCTGGCCCCCGGCGAATATCTGCGCCTCAATGGCGATTGGGTCGAACATCCCCGCCACGGGATGCAGTTCAAGGTCGAGACCATCGAGCAGGCCTACCCGGCCACGCTGTACGGCGTGCAGCGTTACCTCGCATCCGGTCTGCTGGAAGGCATTGGTCCCAAACTGGCCGAACGCATTGTCGACCATTTTGGCGTGGAAACCCTGGAGATCATCGACCAGCACCCCGAGCGCCTGCGCGAAGTGCCCGACATTGGCCCCAAACGCGTGCGCATCATCGTCGAAGCCTGGGAAGAGCAGCGCCAGATCAAGGAGATCATGATCTTCCTGCACGGCCACGGCATCACCACCAACCTGGCCCTCAAAATTTATAAGGAATACCAGGATCAGGCGCTTTCCATTGTCCAGGAAAACCCTTTCCAGCTTGCCAGGGATATTTACGGCGTGGGCTTTAAAACCGCTGACCATATCGCCCAGTCCATGGGGCTACCCACCGACCATCCCACCCGCATCGAAGCGGGCATTCTCTTCGTTTTGGAGGAGATGATCAACGAAGGGCATGTCTACGTCCCCGAGCAGATGCTGGGGGAGCGCACGGTTGCCCTGCTGTCCATCGACCGGCCGCAGTTCACCGCCGGATTGGAGCGGTTGGAGGAGGGAGAACTGGTTTTTACCCAGGAAGTCCCTGTCTTGGAAGACGAGCCGGAGACCACCCACCGGGCAGTTTACCTGACCCCGTATTATTTTGCTGAGGTTGGGCTGGCCCGCCGCCTGAACGAGATGGCCGATGTGCTCCTGCCGCGCCTCAGCGACATCCCCCCGATGTTCACGGCCTTATCCGACAACCTTTCGGAGATGCAGGCCGAGGCCGTACGCACTGCCCTGAGCAGTCCGGTCAGTGTGCTTACGGGAGGCCCCGGCACCGGCAAGACCACCTCGCTGCAGGCGTTGATTTCCGTGGTAGAGAGTGCAAAGAAACGCTTTGCGCTGGCTTCTCCCACCGGGCGGGCGGCCAAACGTCTCTCCGAGGCAACCGGCAAGCCCGCAAGCACCATCCACCGCCTGCTGGAATATTCTCCCGTGGAAGGGTTTGGCCGCGACACTGATAACCCGCTCGACATTG
>QKGK01000377.1 GCA_003250455.1 Chloroflexota bacterium
GAGCTACGCCGGGTAGCTGGAGAGGTTCACAGTGACAAAAAGAGGTGCTGGATCAAACCAGCACCTCTTTTATATTTAAAGTTTAGGAAGATTTGAAATTAACTATTTCCTGTTGTCATTGCGAAGGAGCGATGCGACTGAAGCGATCTCGGAGATTGCCACACGCTCCGATATACCCGGAGCGTTCGCAATGACTGTAAAAGTTAGGTTTTACTAATTCCCTGTTTTACTTCACCACGGAGATTTTGACCGGCTGGTGGCGGATCTCATAGTGGTCGGATTGGGCCAGTACTTTGATGACATGCTCTTCCGGTACATCCACCAGGGTGACATCCTTCTGGATGCTGATCCTGCCGATCACCCGACCCGGGATGTTGGCAACTGCGGCAATCGACCCCACTACGTCACTGGGGCGGATGCCGTGCGCTTTGCCTTTGCTGATCGCCAGACGCACCATACCTTCTTCGTGCGAAAAACGGCCATCGCCGCGCTGGCTGCGGGGCTGGCGGTCGCCGCGGGAACTTCTCCGTTCTTTGCGGGGTTTGCGGGGCTCCACTTTGCTGACCGGCTCAATCGGGCGCTGTTTTTCCTCGGCGCGGGCCAGTTTTAGCGCCACGGCGGCAATCTCCAGCATATCGTATCCTTCTTCTGCCAGGCCTGCCACCAGTTCCTGCTCGCGCTTGCAGCGGTTGCGCTTCAGCCAGACGACCATGCTGCTCATCAGCTCGTCTTCCCGCTTTTGCAGGATCTCTTCCTCGGTGGGGACCTGAGCGTGCTGGATCGGGTGGCGGGTGAAGTCTTCCAGCTTGCGGATGCGGTAATGTTCGCTGGGGGTCACCAGACTGATGGCTACCCCGTCTTTGCCCGCCCGCCCGGTGCGGCCGATGCGGTGGACGTAGCTTTCCAATTCGTGGGGGAGATCGAAATTGAAGACATGCGAGATGTCGTCGATATCCAGGCCGCGGGCGGCCACGTCTGTGGCGACCAGCACGGTGATCTGCCCCTGGCGGAAGCGTTCCAGCACTTTGGTACGGATATCCTGGCTGAGGTCGCCGTTGATCGCTTCGGCAGGGAAACCGCGCCGGATGAGCTCATTGGCCAGGTCGCCGGTGTCCATGCGGGTGCGGGTGAAGATCAACGCCCGGCTGACCGGTTCGACTTCGAAAAGGCGGGTCAGGGCGGCGAGCTTGTCTTCCGGGTTGACCAGATAGTAACGCTGGTCGATGGTGTTTACGGTCAGCTCTTTGTTCTGGATGCGCACAGTTTCTGCATTGCGCATGTAGCTTTTAGCGGTCTGCAGGATGCGCGGTGGGATGGTGGCCGAGAACAGGGCTGTCTGGCGGGATTCGGGGGTGTGGCTGAGGATCGCTTCGATGTCTTCGATGAAGCCCATACTGAGCATTTCGTCGGCTTCATCCAGAATGACCGTATTCACCTGACGCAGGTCTACTTTTCCCTGCCCGATGAGGTCCAGCAGGCGTCCGGGGGTACCGACGACGATATTCACGCCGTTTTCCAGCTTGCGGAGCTGCCGGGAGTAGGACTGCCCGCCGTAGATGGCGATTACACGCACGCCAACTTCTTTGCCGTAGTGGTAGATGGCATTGGCGACCTGGTTGGCAAGCTCGCGGGTGGGGGCAACGACCAATCCCTGGATGTGAGGATTTTCGGGGTCCAGATTGTGCAGCATGGGGAGGGCAAAGGCGGCAGTTTTGCCGGTGCCTGTTTTGGACTGTGCCAGTACGTCTTTCCCGGCCAGCATGCGCGGGATGACCTCCGACTGGATGGGGGTCGGTTCGAGATAGCCAAGCTGGTGGACGGTTTCCACGAGCTGTGGTCTCAGGTTGAAATCACTAAATTTACTTGTCACAAAAACTCCTAAAGCATGTTGGCGCATTCGCGGGTTGAGACGTGTTTCCCGGTTTCCCCCCAACGCCACCAGGGTCTTACATCAAAACTGCGCAGTGGGCAGTGGTTGTTTATTGATTGGGTTTGGAACAAACCCAATGGACGAGTATATCACATTATATAGGGAATAATAGGTGGATTTTGTGAGAAAAGTGGCAGTACAGGCGGAGAAGATACCGTAAACTATTGCTGGAATCTCAAAAACGTCACTCCCACATGGTTTTGGCGGGAATCCAGTCCAGCGAACTTATTTTCGTGGATGCCCACCTGCGCGGGCATGGCAACCGGTGAAGGGGTAAAGAGGATATCCTACTTAATTCAGGGCGTAATCGTCCTCCACTGGCTCCAGCACCATCACCGGGATGATGCGTGGGTGAGCCTGCTGTTCGTAGAGAGTGTAACCGCCGTATATTTCTGTGGCCATCAGCCAGTAGTGGAGGCGTTCTTCGCCTTGTGCCTGACGTGCCAGGTAAAATTTTTCTGTCCCGCAGAAAGAGACTTGCGCCAGTGGGTGGGCTTTGAGGTTGTAGTACCAGCCCGGGTGATGCGGGCGGCCAAACTGGGAGGCGATCAGGATGATCTTTTCCCCTTCAACCAGGGCGATCAGCGGTGTGCACCGTGTAAGGCTGCTTTTGGCACCGGTGGTGGTCAGCACTACAACCGGGAGGCCGGTGAGCCAGGTGGTCAGGGAGGTGCGGTTGTGCGTCCTTTTGAGGATAGGGGCATCCAGGCGGTGGAGTGTGCCAGCCAGCAGCGAGATGCCAAACCGGGTGCCAGCCAGACGCTTGATGATCTTTTGTAATGGATTGGGGAGGGGAGTTGGATTTTCCATTGGGTATATAAATTATACAGGTTAAATAAAAACCGAGCGGCGTACCGCTCGGACTTTCCTTCAAGATATTTTGAGATGTGTGGATTTATTTTGCAGTTGCCTGTTCTACCACAGCGGCGAATGCCTGCGGATCCCGCACGGCCAGATCGGCCAGCATCTTGCGGTTGATCTTGATCTCCGCAATACGCATGCCATGGATCAGCCTGCTGTAGGTCGTCCCGTTGAGACGGGCGGCAGCATTGATACGTGCGATCCACAGCCGGCGCAGGTCGCGCTTGCGGTTGCGGCGGTCGCGGTATGCATACCAAAGGCTCTTCAGCCGGGCCTCACTGGCGCGGCGGTAGAGCTTGGAGCGAGTGCCATACTGCCCTTTAGTAATTTTAAGAACTTTTTTATGCCTTTGACGGCGGGTGAAACCTGTTTTTACTCTTGCCATTGTTACCTCCTGCGAACCCCTGGGCGCCGGCAGTTCTCAGACTGCCTGTTGTGAACACCCAACAGCCGCAAAATGAATCGTTCGAGCGGTGCTCGATGGATCAGGCTGATACCAGCCTGACTATTTCGCCGTCCGTGCGGTGGGGGTGGTCCGATATTTGTTCAAATACGGGGCCAACCGGCGGATGCGTTTGACAAACCCGGAACCGGAAACCGGTACCATCTTCGAATACATGCGTTTGCTGCGGGCAGAACGGCGGCGGCGGAAGTGGCTCTGTCCGCCTTTGGTGCGGACGATCTTGCCGCTGCCGGTGACCCGGAAGCGCTTGGCCGTAGATTTATGGGTTTTGAGTTTGAACTTTTTATTTGTTTTTTTACGTGGCATTATGGTTACCTCTCACACTTAGCGCGTTCTGAACTAAAGTCTGCAATCCAGACGGCTAAATTTCAAAACTCTCTTGAAGGATAGAGTTATTTACGATTATTTATTTTTTTGAACCGGGAGCCAGTACCATCAGCATGGTGCGGCCTTCAAAGGAGGGCTTTTGCTCAATAACTGATACGTCTGCGAGTGCATCGGCAATTTCTTGCAGGTCCTGGACGGCGATTTCCGGGTAATCGCGTTCACGTCCGCGGAATCGGACGCTTACACGCACTTTTTTGCCTTCTTCCAGCCACCTGCGGGCATCCCGCACTTTGAAACTTTTGTGGTGGTCGGTAGTTTTGGGGCGGATCCGGATCTCTTTTATCTCAATGATCTTCTGAGCCTTTTTGGCCTCTTTTTCCTTCTTGGTGCGCTCGTACATAAATTTTCCGTAGTCAATGACACGGCACACGGGAGGACTAGCCTGTGGGGCGATTTCAACCAGATCGAGATTGGCATCGTAGGCGGCTTGCAGCGCTTTGTCGATGGAAACAATACCAACATTCTGCCCATCCTGGTCGATCAAGCGGACCTCTGCGGCTCGGATTTCCTCATTAATTCGATAATTTGATGTGCTTATTGCGGTTCTCCTTCAACTCATCGTTGGTTAACTTAAATACAACTTTGCACTTTGTGACAAAGCCAACCGTCATAATACCATGTTTCTCCCCCTGCCGTCAACCAAACAGGCTGAAAACAGTATGGATTTTATCGCGTTTTTGCCTGGTGCAAGGAGCTTTTGGTATGGCAAAATCAAAAATGAAATGTCCCATATATTTTATGAAACCGTAATCATTCTGCTTTGAATACCATGTAAGATAAAGGTATATTTTTCGTATTAATTTACGTGCAGTATTGGTTTGTGCTTTTATTTGGAAATTAACCTTCATGTATGAATTAATTGTCCAGTCTTCCAAGAAAAAACGCTCAATCTATCAGATAAATGGCGGCGCGGTCAAACTCGGCCGTCTGAAGGACAATGATATCATCCTGGAGCATGGCTCTGCTTCCCGGGAACATGCCATGATCTATCTGGATAGCGACCGAACAAAATTATTCATCCGGGATATGGGCAGCACCAACGGTACTTTTGTCAACGGGAAGAAACTGGAAGGGGATAAGGAACTGGAGCATAACGACCAGGTCCGCATTGGGATCTATATCATCTCGGTGGTCAACAAGGCCGTCAATGGCACCAAAAAACAAGCGGACAAAGATCTGTCAGACCATACCGACCAGGCCCTGGAGATCTTGATCCAGGCAGTAGACCATTTTGCCGTGCTGCTGCATGACCTTTCCCTGCAGCTGTTTTCCACCCCGGATTTCGACGAAGCGCTGGATTGTATTTCCAATTTTATTCTGCAAATGATCGATGCGGACGAGTGCCAGATCATCCTGGAGGACGAGGTTGCGGACTTCTTCCGGGGGATCCAGAAGCGGAAAGCGCTGGATAAAGTGGTTTCCCGCCGCTTACCGGTGCTTTACCAGGATTCAACCCTGATGGAAGATGGCTCTCACGTGGAGACTTCCAACATCCTGGTGCCGGTAGTGCATAACCAGCAGATCTCTGCCTTGCTGTATGTACGCAATTTTGGCCCTGACCTGGAAAAGTTCGAAGAGAATGATCTCCAGCTGGTGGTGGCTGTCAGTCACCAGGCTGCCCTGCGGCTGCAGCAGCACAAATACCAGGAGGAGTTGATCCATAACGCCACGCATGACGTCGTCACCGGGCTGCCCAACCGCCAATATCTGCTCAACCAGCTTGCACTGGCATTGGCTCGCAGCAAACGCCACCCGGATCATGGGTTCGCGCTGTTCTTCATCGATATTGATAATTTCAAGATCATCAATGACAGCCTGGGCCACCTGGTGGGAGACGACCTGCTGGCCGCATTTGCCAACCGGCTGCGGAACTGCGTGCGGGAAGTGGATACGATTGCCCGTTTTGGCGGCGATGAGTTTGCCATCCTCTATGACGATGTGAATGACCTCGAAGAGATCCTGCTGATCGGTCAGCGCATTGTAGAAGAAATGACCGAACCGTATTTCCTCCATGGGAAAGAGATGGTCATGCAGATCAGCGTGGGGATCACGTACAACTCCCAGGAATATGAAACGCCTGAAGAAGTGATCCGGGATGCCGATATTGCCATGTATCAGGCCAAAGAGCAGGATGACTATTCCCTGAAGATCTTTGACCAGAGCATGCACGATCAGTTGGTGGAATTGCTGCAATTGCAAACCAAGCTGCGCACCGCATACCGGCAAGATGAATTTCTCCTCAATTACCAGCCGATCATTGCGCTGGATTCCGGAGAGGTGATCGGGCTGGAAGCGCTCATCCGCTGGAACTCGCCGGAAAGGGGAATCGTGCTGCCGGATGAGTTTATAAACCGGATCGATTCATCCGGGCTGCAAAGCTCGGTGGAGTATTGGGTGATGGAAACGGCTTGCTCTCAGATTGCGCTTCTGGATAGGATGACTTCCAAAGGATTGTTTGTATCGATCAACCTCTCGGAGCGGCAAATCCGCCACCCCAATTTAATGCAAAATGTGAAGGATACACTGCGGAAATATGGCTTAAACTCGAAGCAGTTATGGCTGGAAGTGACCGAGCAGTCGAACATCACCAATATGGAGAAAGCCATCTCGATCTTCCAGTCGTTCCAATCCATGGGGATCCGCCTGTGCCTGGATGATTTTGGCACCGGCTATTCCACCCTGAGCTATTTGTATACCTTCCCGATGGATATCCTGAAGATCGATAAATCCTTTATCCACCGGGTGTTGGACCATCAAGAAAGCGCCAAAGTGGTCAAGACGATCGTAGGGCTGGCACACAACCTGGGGCTGAAGGTGGTGGCCGAGGGGGTGGAGACCCAGGAGCAGCTTGAATTTTTACGGGGGACAGGTTGCGATTATGTACAGGGCTTTTATTTCAGCAAGCCGATGAGCGCCGAGCATGTTCTGGAATTTTTGCAGGAGAGCCCAAGCGCACAGCGTTCCAGGTGACTGAAGGAAGCATTACCTAAACAAAAAAACGGGCTTACGCCCATTTTTAATTCAATTTATGCTTCGTTTTGGAAGTGCAGTTGGGTGCGGTGGATATGCGGGGCTAAGGGGTCAATCCCCAGCTCGTCCAACACCTCGTCCGGCCGGCCGGTAGCGCTGGGTTCAGCTTTCAGGTGCAAGGTGAGCTGCTGGGGTTGTTCCGCTGCTGCCGGGGTCACAGCTGCATCCAGGATCAGTGGGCGCAGGTCGTAGGTCTTTTTCTTTCCTTTACGCACCCGCACCCGGGGGAGTTCCTCGGCTGCGAGCATCTCTTCCACCGCTTTTTCCAGACCAGGGTGTGGCTGACTGAGGGTAATGGTGAACTGGGCGCTTGTCAGGTCGTTTTGCAGTTTGGGGGACTGAGATTCTGTGGTGATGGCTTTGTGAAGGATAAATCCAGGCGCTGCAGCTTTGTGCAGCGCTTTGGCAACCTCGTCCACGGGCAGGGACTCTTTGAGCCAGAATTCGGCAACTTCGGCTTCGCTGGTGTATCCCAGCGGCAGGGCGGAAGCCAGTGTGAGCTTGGGGCGGGGATTGAAGCCTTCGCTGTATACAATCGGCAGGTTGGCCCGCCGCATGGTTCTTTCAATGGTCTTGTGCAGGTCCAGATGGCTGGTGAAGCGCATAGGGCCGGTTTTTGAGAATGTGATCTGATAGCGCATGATGGCTTGCTCCCTTTACTGCTGGCTGTCGGAGAGCTGCTCCAGCGGGATGAGCTGCCCCGACTTTTTGTTGCCGCTTCGCTTGGGTTTCACTTCCGGGCAGAACCAGGCCATGCCGGGGTTCTCGCGGCGCATGTCGGTGAAGGTGGGCAGGATGCCACAGGCAAAGCAGCGTTTGCGGCAGTCTACACGCGTCTCCTGGCGCTTGCTCATCAGGTAGTCCTCGGTGAGGAAACTGCGGCGCACGGTGGAGCTGAGGTGCTCCCAGGGGAAGGGCTCATCGATCAGGCGTTCGCGGTGGGTAAAGTATGCAGGGTCCAATCCGGCGAAGGCAAAAGCCTCCAGCCAGCGGTTGTAGTTGAAATGTTCGAACCAGGCGTCGAACTTGGCGCCGGTTTTCCAGGCCTGGTAGATGACTTCGGCGGTGCGCCGGTCGCCGCGCGAAAGCACCGCTTCCAGCATGGTCTCTTTGGGGTCGTTCCAGTTGAGCTTGATGCCGGGACGCTGGCGGATTTCCCGCCGGAGCAGCTCCTGCTTGGCGAGGATCTGGTCCATGGTGTCGCAGGGCGACCACTGGAAGGGGGTGTGCGGCTTGGGAACAAACGTGCTCACCCCGGCAGTGACCTTGGCCTTGCGCCCGATGACTTTCTCGCCTTCTTTGAGCACCATTTTGCACAGTTCTACAATGGCTTGCACGTCTTCCAGGGTTTCTTCCGGGTGGCCGATCATGAAATAGAGCTTGATGTTGGTCCAACCGCGGGAGTAGATCTCGCGGGCGGTATTGAGCAGCTGCTCGGTGGGGACAGGCTTGTTGATGATCTCCCGCATGCGCTCGGTGGCCGCTTCGGGGGCCAGGGTAAAGCCGCTGCGGCGGGTGTCTTTGAGAGCGTCCATCAGTTCCACGGAGAAGGATTCGATGCGCAGCGAGGGCAGCGAGATGGATAAGGCCCGCTCGCCAAAGCGTTCGCTGACGGCGGTGACCAGTTCCAGTACATGGGAGTAATCAGAGGAGGAGAGCGAGAGCAGGCCGACTTCCTCGAAGCCGGTTTTTTCGATGCCTTCTTCAATGGCCTGCAGGATCTCTTCCACGGTGCGTTCGCGCACCGGGCGGGTGATCATCCCGGCCTGGCAGAAGCGGCAGCCGCGCGTGCAGCCGCGCATGATCTCCACCGGGATGCGGTTGTGCACCGTGTCGATGTAGGGGACGATCAGGTTGGTGGTCGCTTTGGGCAGGCGGGCGACGATGCGCTTGATGACCGGCAGAGCTGCATTGGGGTGCAGTTTCTCCATGTGGGAGAAGTTGCCCTGCTCGTCGTAGTGTGCCTGGTAGAGGGCAGGGACGTAAACGCCCCAGATCTTCCCCAGGTTTTCCAGCAGGCGCTGGCGGGGTTCGCCGGACTGCTTCCAGGCCTGGTAGGCGTCCACGATCTCGACGATCACCTCTTCGCCTTCGCCGATGACGATGGCATCCAGAAAAGCGTGCATCGGCTCGGGGTTCATCATGGCGTGGCCGCCGGCAATCACCAGCGGGTGCGCTTCGGTGCGTTCCTGGCTGAAGATGGGGATGCCGCTGAGGTGCAGGATGTTGAGGGTGTTGGTGTAGAGCGTTTCGTAAGGGATGGAAATGCCCAGGATGTCGAACTCCCGGATGGGGTGTTTGGTTTCCAGGGAATAGAGCGGGATGTCCTCGGCCTGCATGACGGCTTCCATATCCGTCCAGGGGGAGAAGGTGCGCTCGGCCAGCACATCGGGACGCTGGTTGAGGATGTCGTAGAGGATCGCCAGCCCGTAATTGGACATGCCCAGGTCGTAGATATCGGGGAAGGC
>QKGK01000196.1 GCA_003250455.1 Chloroflexota bacterium
GACGGGTATTAGGCCATAAGGCTCTTTTTTTATTTAAGAGTTTGCAGCACCAACTTTACGACGGGTAAATTGACTCTTTTTTGGTGCATGTTCAGTCATTTGCTTCCTGCGGAAACTCTATAACCGGCAAATTGGTTCGTTGGGGTGCTTCTTTCCTTTCGGTGGATCTCAATCATCCATAATAACCCAGTCGGATATTAAAACTTGACCAGGAAAGCCGTCAGGTACATCACCAGGAATCCCACAGAAAGCCCGGCAATGTTCACCCATGAGACCAGGCTTTCTCCCTGTTTTTTGGCAGCTCTGTCCAGCATCCTGCCAACCTCTACCACCACCTGCCAGATAGCGCCCACGCCGATACCCAAAAAGATCACCGTCAATACGGGGGAAAAGGCAAATCCGCCGATCAACGTGCCGGCAATTGCCGGGGAACCAGCAATCAGCAGCATCAGGATAAACCAGCCAAATCCCGGCTTATCTTTCGTGACCGGAGCAGCAATCCCGATCCCTTCCGTCAGGTTATGCAGGATAAACCCGACCACTAAAAATGATCCCAGGGCTGCCTCCCCAAGTGCAAAAGCAGCCCCCACAACCAGGCCTTCCCCAAGGTTATGAAAACCGATACCCAACGCAATCAGGAAAGCGACAAATGCCCGTCCCTGCGGGGATTCGCGATCCACATACTGCCCGCGGTTACCCACCGCCATAATGGCAAACCAGGTCATAATGGCGATGAATACTCCCAGCGGAAGCCCCTGGAATACACCAGGGATATTGGAGGATATTTCCAACATTTCCAAAAAAGTATCCACCAGTAAAAACAGCAGCAAGCCCACCGTCAGTGAGAGCACAAAACCCATCACTTTGCGGGAAAAGCGCCGCATAGCCGGGTACCACAGCAAGCCCAGACCCACCGGGATGATCCCCACATACACGCCAACCAGCGCATACGCCAACACCTGGGATGTGCCTGGAGCAGGGGTTTCTACCGCCAGTTCAATGGCGGCGTCAAAGGTTACGCCGGTAGAGGTAATCAGCACTATTTCGTGGACTTCGCTTTGCACCCAGGGATATGGAATCGAGACTACAGCCGATTCCAGAGAGCCAAGCGTATTGCCGGTATCCACCGAAAACTGCCAGTAGGCATCGTCCACAAGCACCTGTGCAATGGTCACATTGTCCGGCCCGGCGTTGACCACATGCATCTCGATCATTCCAGGTTCCGGCAGCACGATCTTCTGCACATCCAGCTTTTCAATAGGCGGGAGCTCTCCGGTCGCCACACGGATGGGGTTGGAATTCAGGAACAGCCAAATCAACCCAACCAGCAAGATCACCGGAATTACCATAAACAACCAGGTATTGGATTTATTTTGAATATCCTTTTCCATTTATACTCCCGCATCTCCCAATTGAAAATTGCCCATCCAGCCTAACTCGGCAAACTCGCTTTGATGGGCATGGAACATATACAAGCCGTCTTCAAAACCCTGATAAGAAAATTCCACAATACCGCGCTGCGCCTGACACTGCATGACTGTATCCACCGTTTTCAAAGTAGGATGCAAGGTCGTCCCATGGTCGTAATAATCGAAGAAATTAGCATGCAGATGGATGGAATTAATCGGGTCAAACTCAGTGACATTGATCAGATAGATGCGCTGAAGTTTCTCGCGAGGGATCACAATCGGCTCATTGGCATAGGCAAAGGCGATACTGTTAACCGCGTACACTTCATTTCCTTTATCAAAATTGGTATCGAAAGCATTCATCAGCATGAACATTTCGTGGTAGTCCTGATTCTCAGGGTATTGGTGGTTGCGGGTCTTGGCAATCTCCTTATTCTCGCCCTCGTATTTCTCTGGGTCTGGATCAACAATGAAGCCGCCATAAAGCCCTTTATGGATGTGTCGTGCCAGCGGGAAGGAATGACAATGGTACAGATGACATCCGAACGGGGCAGCGTCGAACTCGTAAATGGTCGAACCCCCCTGGGCGATCATGCCATCTCCCTGACCGGGAACGCCATCCATTTTTGCTGAGTGGATACCGTGAAAGTGGATGGTGTGCGGATGCGGGCTGGTGTTCGTAAATTTGATCCGGATGCGGTCACCCTCCACACAACGCAAAGTAGGACCAGGCACCCGGCCAACCAGCCGCCCCGCTCGTTCGGTTTCTGGGGATGTCAGGCTGCCGTATGCCCAACTGGGAAAAAATATACCCGGAGCAATTTCTATTTCTTTATCCAGGGCATAGATTTCATATTCCCGAAGGGTTTGACCATTCTCCATTTGGCTGACGGTGCCATAGTCATAGTCGTACAAAACATCATGGGGATGAAACCCATTGCCTTCATGGTTTACCTGCCCCACCACCCCGGAGCC
>QKGK01000335.1 GCA_003250455.1 Chloroflexota bacterium
GCGGTGGGCGAAGCCCTGGTGATCGACTGCTCCCGCTACCTTAACCAGGTGGAGGAGATCAACTCGGAGGAGCGTACTGCCTGGGTACAGCCCGGATTGGTGCTTTCCACCTTTAACCGTTTGCTTGCCCCGCATCAACTCACCTTTGGCCCCGACCCGGCTTCGGCAGACCGGGCCACGCTGGGCGGGATGTTTGGCAATAATTCCACAGGAGCACATTCCATCCAGTTCGGTATGTCTGCCGATCACTTGCTCCAGGCGGATGTATACCTGGCAGACGGCAGCCGCGAGAGCTTCCAAACCCTCCCCCTGGAAGACTGGCAGCGCATCGCCCAGGGAGCAGACCGCAAAGGGCAGTTCGTTCATGCTGCCCTGGATATCCGCGACCGCTATGTAAAAACCATCCGGGCGCACTGGCCGCGCACCTGGCGTAATGTTTCCGGGTATGCGCTCAATTACCTGATCCCTTGGTCTAGCGCAACCCCGCCCCAATGGACGGCGGGCAGCTATCCGCCTGCAGAAAATGGCAAGCTCAATCTCGCACCGCTGCTGGTGGGATCTGAGGGAACCCTGGCGGTGTTCTCCCGGATGAAGGTCAACCTGGTGCCGGTCCCCAGGCATAAAGTGCTGGCTGTGCTGGCTTATGAGGGCGTGGCCGAAGCTGCTGATGCCGCCCCGGAATTATTAACTCATTCTCCTTCGGCGGTGGAACTTGTCCCGCGGGCGATATTGGCGCGGGCGCGCACCATCCCGGCGTATGCTGCCAGGCTTTCGTTCCTTTCCGGGGATCCGGCGGCCATTTTGCTGGTGGAATTCTCCGGGGAAGACCAGGCTGCGTTGGTGATCAAGGCGCGCCAGCTGGGCGGGGATGCGCTGATCCTGGAAGAACCGGATAAGCAGCGCCAGTTATGGGAAGTGCGCAAGGTGGGGCTGGGCTTGCTGATGTACACCGTGGGTGATGCCAAGCCGATCCCGTTCATTGAAGACGCTGCCGTACCGGTGGAAAACCTGGGGCGCTTTGTGCGCGATTTTGAGCGCGTGGTGGCATCCTTTGGCACCCGCGGCGATTTTTACGCCCACGCATCTGCCGGCTGCCTGCATATCCGCCCGGTGATCAATCTCAAACGCCTGGATGGCATCGAAGCGATGCGCGGCATCACGCAGGCAATGGTCGAGCTGATCCTGCAGTACGGCGGGGCGCTCAGCGGAGAGCACGGTGACGGGCAGGCACGCGCCGAGTGGCTGACGCAGATTTACGGGCCGGAACTGGTCGGGGCTTTCAAACAGCTCAAGCATGCCGCCGACCCGGAGGGAATTCTCAACCCGGGCAAAGTTGTGGACCCGCCGAAAATGGACAGGAATCTGCGCTACGGCCTGGGCTACAAACCCACGCCCTGGCGGCCGGTGCAGGATTTCAGCGAGGTGGACGGATTTGCCGGGGCAATCGAGATGTGCAACGGGGCCGGGGTTTGCCGCCAGGCGAACGGCGCGATGTGCCCGACCTTCCAGGCAAGCAAAGAAGAGATGCACAGCACACGCGGGCGGGCCAACCTGCTGCGCGAGCTGATCTCCGGACGGACCTTGCCCACGGTGGAAGCCGAACAGGCTGCTTTTGAGAGCCTGTCGATGTGCCTGGCGTGCAAAGGCTGCAAAGCGGAGTGTCCCTCGGCAGTGGATGTCGCCAAGCTCAAGTATGAGTTCATGCACCACTATTACGAAGGGCACAGCCGCCCGGTGCGGGATTACCTGTTTGGCTACATCGGCGAATTGGCCAAAGTCGGGCGGCCGTTTGCCGGTCTGGTCAACCCGGTCATGCACAGCCAGGCAGGGAAACGCCTGCTGGAGGGAGTGCTGGGAATCTCCGCACAGCGCACCCTCCCCGGGCTTTCCCGCAGCGTAACCCCTACCGCTGAAGGTGTCTCCGGTGGTGAGGATGTGATCCTGCTCACCGACCCGTTCAGCGAGTACTTCACCCCCGAATTGCGCAACGAAGCCCACCGTCTCCTTACCCGTCTGGGGTTTAACGTGCATCTGCTCAAGGTAGTGGGTACCGGGCGCACCAAGCTCTCCAAGGGCTTTTTACCCGCCACCGTGAGGCACGCCAGGAAGCTGTTGGACGCTATATCGGCGGCAGACCCGGAGGGAGCATTTCCGGTGATCACGCTGGAACCGAGCGAGACGTCCATGCTGACAGATGATCTCCTCAGCTTGCTCCCGGATGACCCGCTGGTGAAGCCGCTTGCCCTGCGCAGTTTCTCGCTGGAGGAATTTTTGCTGCGCCCCAATCCGGCAGGCGGATCCAGGTTGGGTGCAACCTATTTTGCAGGGGATGGGGTTTCGGTGCTGCTGCACGGGCATTGCCACCAGAAAGCGCAAAAGAACCA
>QKGK01000118.1 GCA_003250455.1 Chloroflexota bacterium
CTCAGATCACTGCTACCCTCGATCTGGATGAAGTCCTCTCCCGCATCCTCCGCCAGACCTACCGCGCCATGAATGTGGACGCCGCGGGGCTGGCGCTGGTGGACCAGGAAAAGAAAGTGGTGGTCTTCCAGGCAGTTGCCGGGGAAAACCCGCCCCGCAAAACCGGCCAAACGATCAAATTCAACCAGGATATCATCGGCTGGGTAGCCCAACACGGCGAACTGGCGGTGGTCCCCAATGTGCGCGACGATGTGCGCTTCGGCATTCAGCCCATTTTGGAAAACGGCTACGAGCTGAAAGCGATTGCCGCCGCCCCGATCTTCTCGGAAGGTGAGATCATCGGTGTGCTGGAGGCCATCAACCCCAAAACTGCCTTCCAGCCGGAAGACCTGACCCTGCTGAAAGGGATCGTCAGCCTCGCCGGGACAGCCATCGGCCATGCCCGTCTGTTCGAAGAAGTGCATCTGGCCCATGCCAGCTACCGCCAGCTTTTCGAAGACAGCATCGCCCCGATCTTCGTCTCTGATTGGGACGGCAAGCTGCTGGAAGCCAACCGCGAGGCCGTTCAGTTGAGCCGCTACAGCCGTGAAGAGCTTCAGTCGATGCAAATCTACCACTTTACCCAGGTGGATTGGAAAAAAGTGGGGATCAACTTCTCGGAACTGAAACAGGGCGGGCCAATCACCTACGAATCGTACCTGCAGCCCAAGATCGGCCGCAGCATCCCGGTCGAAGTGCATATCAATGCCGTCGCCATCAACAAGCAGGACAGCCTCCAGTGGATCATGCGGGACATTACCGAGATCAAAAAGCTGGAACGGATGCGCGAAGATCTCACATCGATGATCTACCACGATCTGCGATCCCCGCTGACAAACGTGATCTCCGGCCTGGACCTGATCCGCGCCATGGTGCCCAAGGAATATGGGATTGAATCGGTGCTGGAGGTTGCCGAACGCTCGGTTAACCGGGTGCAGCGCATGGTCAGCTCCCTGCTGGATACCAGCCGCCTGCAAGCCGGGCAAAAGATCGCCTCCCTCTCCCCGGTGATTTTCCAGGAGCTGGTGCGCGAGGCTGTCGATACCGTGCGCCCGACCGCAGAATCCAGCAACTTCATCATTGAAACCACCCTGGACGAAGCGCCCATCGAGCTGTTGATGGACCCGGATATGATCCGGCGGGTGGTCATCAACCTGCTGGAAAACGCCATCAAATATTCCTCTGAAGGACTCAAGATCAGCGTTGGCCTGACCCGTAACGACCAAGACGCCTTCCTGTGGGTGCAGGACGAGGGGCGCGGTATCTCTCCGGAAGACCAGGAGATCATCTTCGAGCGCTACACGCGGGCCAGCAACTCCGGTACAAAAAACCGCGGTCTGGGGCTTGGCCTGGCCTTTTGCAAACTGGCCGTGGAGGGACATGGCGGTAAGGTCTGGGTAGAAAGTAAACTGGGCAAGGGGTCTACCTTTACTTTCACGCTGCCCATCCGCACGAAGTAAGTTTAAATTCCCAAAAATTATTTAATTTTGAATAGCCAGCATGATCGCTTCGGCTACAAAAAGTCTGTTCCTGGCACGCCCGCCCATTTGGCGCAGGATCCCCAATTCGATCAACCGGTCCACATACCGCTGGGCAGTGACGTAATTGTTCAGTCCAAGTCCCTCCTGAAGCTGAGGCACGGTCACAATCGGCTGCCCGATCAGAAAATCTACTGCGGCCGCCAGGGTTTCCCGCGTGCGTTCCCGCGCAAATTTTTCGGCATACGCCAGCCGGAGATCCCACAGGTGATGCAGTTGGGAAGTAGCTGCCCGGGCTTGCTGGTCTACCCCCTGCAAGAAAAAGAGCAGCCAGTTTTCCCACGCTCCCTGCTGGCTGACGGCCAGCAATTGGTCGTAGTAAGCCTGCCGGTTGGCTTCGAAATAAGCGCTCAGATACAGCAAGGGTTGAGGGAGCAGCCCCCAGGCGCACAGCAGCAGGCTGACCAGCAGCCGCCCGACCCTTCCGTTGCCGTCGATGAATGGATGGATGGCTTCAAACTGGTAATGGATCAACCCGGTCTGCACCAGGGGCGGCAGTTTCGACGGTGCGTGAATATACTTCTCCAAATCGCTCAGACAGCGCTTCATATCCTCCACCGGTGGGGGGACATAGGCTGCAGTTTCAATCGTTGTGCCTGGCGCGCCGATCCAGTTTTGGGTACGGCGAAATTCCCCGGGGGCAGCGTGTTCGCCGCGCACCCCATGCATCAGGTGAGCATGCAGTTCGCGGATCAATCGCTGGCTGACGGGGAGCGTATCCAGGCGTTCCAGGCCGTAGTCCAGCGCTTTGACATAGTTGTAAACCTCATGCGCATCTGGATTCTCGAAGAGCGGCAGTTGACGTACCTCGTAAGTATACAACTCCTCCAGCGAGGTTCGGGTGCCCTCAATCCGGGAGGAGAGCACCGCTTCCCGCCGGATGAAGGGACGCACGACCACATGCGGGATGGGAAAGGATTTACCCACCTCAGCCAACTGCGCCAGGCTGCGGTCCGCCCGGGATAACACGGCAAGCAGTTGGTCCGTCCACTCGATGTTGGGCGGCAAGGGAGCGGGAACAAAAGCCAGATACCCGGCGGGTGTCCTGGCCAGCTCTCCCGGGGCATTCTTGTTGAAATCTGTGTGTTTCATAGCATCGTCAAAAATGTTAATAAGTAATTCGTTATTAACATTTTACATGATATATGTTAATAACACAAATCGTATTATCATTTTATTTTTTGCATTGCGTCGAAATAAACCCCCCAACCACCCAACCAGCAAACCACCTAACCAGCTACCCCAACTTTTTTCTCTCGCAAAATCCCCATTTTTGCCTCCTGGCGCACTTCACGTTATAATAGCGCCGATTCTAAAACTAGCTGTACGACTGGATGATTGATTTATGGAGAAGATTGTAGAAGGGGTATTTATTGAAGAGAGCTACCCGGGGGTGATCATCGGTGCTGTCCCCATGGAAGACGGTGTACTGCTCATCGACGCACCGCTGCGCCCCGACGACGGGCGCGCCTGGCTGGCAACCCTGCGCGGCCTCAAAGGAGGGTCAGACCGCATGCTGGTCTTCCTCGACTCGCACACCGACCGCACCCTGGGCAGCCGCGTGCTTGAAAGCACTATCATTGCCCATGAAGACGTCTACCAGGAATTTGAAAACCGCCCCTCGATCTTCAAGGCCCTTGTCCCGGAGACCGGCACTGCCTGGGAGACCTGCACGGGACTCAGCGGTATCCGCTGGGTAGCACCGCACCTCGCCTTCACCGATAAAGCCAAACTGTACTGGAAAGAAAAAAGTATCGTACTGGAACATCACCCCGGCCCGGAAGACGGCGCTTGCTGGGTCAACCTGACCAACGACAAAGTCCTCTTTATCGGCGACCTGGTGACTGTTTCCCAGCCGCCCTTCCTGGAAAACGCCGACCTGGAAAAATGGGACGACTCCCTCAATATCCTGGCAAAAAATTATAAAGACCATACCGTGGTTAGCAGCCGGGATGGCATCATCACCGACAAAGAAATCCGCGCCATGTCCAAATTCATCTCCGGGCTGCACAAGCAGTTCGAACGCATGGCACGTCGCCGGACGAGCCCGCAGAATATTGAAAAAATGGTGGAAAAACAACTCTCCTATTTCGAGATCCAACCCCGCTTCCACAACCACTATTTCCAGCGGATGCAGCACGGCCTGATGCAGTGCTATATCAACCGCTACTTTAACACTTCCAGCAACCAGGAAATCGAATAGATGATCGAATCCCCTTATGTGCCCATCCTGGAACTGACCCGTGGTGATACCATCGAGTCGGTGCAGTTTGGCGCGCTGACTGTCGTAGACCCGCAAGGCAGGCTGATCGCCTCGCATGGCGACCCCAACGCCATCACCTTTCTGCGCTCCTCGGCAAAGCCTTTCCAGGCGCTGCCGTTCATTATCGCCGGGGGACACCGGCACTACCACCTCACCCGGCAGGAGATCGCCCTGATGTGCGCCTCGCATTCCGGCACCGATGCGCACGTTGCGGTCGCTGTCCACATCCAGGACAAAGCCGGGATCAGCGAAGGTAACCTGATGTGCGGCGTACACCCTGCATACGACAAAGCCACCGCCGACGCCATGCTGCTGCGCGGCGAACAGCCCACCGCCAACCGGCATAACTGTTCCGGCAAACATACCGGCATGCTGGCCTTTGCCAAAATGAACGGCGAACCGCTCGACAGCTACCTGGAACTGTACCATCCCGTCCAGCAGCGCATTTTGCACGCCATGGCGGAAATGGGCGGCCTGCCAGTGGAAGACATCCACCTGGGCGTGGACGGCTGCTCAGCGCCTAATTTTGCCCTCCCGCTGTACAACGCCGCCTGGGCATGGGCGCGGCTGGCAGACCCCAGCAGCCTGTCACCCCAAACTGCCGCCGCCTGCCAGGTGATCACCGACGCAATGACCGCCCACCCGGAAATGGTCGGCGGCCCTGAGCGCTTCGATACCGAACTGATGAAGCTCGGCGGCGGGCGCGTGGTCGTCAAGGGCGGGGCGGAAGGCTTCCAGAACATCGGCATCCTGCCAGGCGCATTGGGCCCAGGGTCTGGTGGGCTGGGCATCGCCATCAAAATCTCGGACGGAGACCTCTCCGGGCGGGCGCGCGGCGCAGTTGCGCTGGAAGTGCTGCGCCAGTTGGGCCTCTTCACCGATACCGAGCTGGAGCCGCTCTCCACCTTCGGCCCCTCAAAACCAATCCAGAACTGGCGCAAGCTGACCGTCGGCGAACTGCGCCCCGCGTTTCACCTGTCTGTTAAACAACCCACTCCCTGAGGGAAATTGCATCGTTTTCTCGTCAGCGCGGGAGAAGCAATTCATTTAGAATACCAACATGGACTTAGCCGAAAAAGCACTTGCCGTACACCAACGCCTGATCGACTTCTACGGATACCCGGAATGGCGCAACCCGCTTCCTCCGGTGGACGAACTGGTCTCTACGATCCTCTCGCAGAACACCAACGATGTCAACCGGGACGTGGCCTTCGATGCGCTGGTCGCCAAATTCCCTGACTGGGAAGCCGTGCGCGACGCCGACCCCGAAGCCGTGATGGACGCTATCCGTCCGGCAGGCTTAGCCAACCAGAAAGGGCCGCGCATCCAGAACGTGCTCAGGCAGATCACCGAAATGCGGGGAAACCTGGACCTCACTTTCCTCAAGGACTATTCCCGGGAAGAAGCTACCAAATGGCTGGTGCAGTTCAAAGGGGTCGGCCCCAAAACCGCCGCTATCGTGCTGCAGTTCTCGCTGGATATGCCTGCCTTCCCCGTAGATACCCATGTCCACCGCATCACCGGGCGGCTGGGCCTGCGCCCGGAAAAAATGAGCGCAGACAAAGCCCACCCGCACATGGAAGCCCTGCTCCCCCCGGAGACCTACTACGCCGCCCACCTCAACATCATCCGGCTGGGAAGAGAGATCTGCCACGCCCGTAAGCCCAATTGCGAAGCCTGCCCGCTGCAAGACCTGTGCGACTACTACCAATCCCAACAAACCGAGACGCCCGCATGAACACACCCACCCCCGAAAACCCGCTCCTGGCCGCTGAAGCGCACCTTAAAAAACTGCAAGCCCTCGACCTCCCCGCTGAAGCACAGCCGCTCGTGGCCGAAGCATTGGCTCAGCTCGAAGAAGCAAAAAAGGAGAAAGCCGGGTTCGTTTCCACCGTCTCCCACGAGCTGCGCATCCCGATGACCTCGATCATGGGCTACACCGACCTGATGATCCAGGAAGCGATTGGCCCGGTCAACGACCAGCAGCACAGCTTCCTCAAAATTGTACGGGAGAATGTCGGGCGCATGGCGAAACTGGTCGCTGACCTTTCGGATATCTACAAAGCTGAAAGCGGCCGCCTCCACCTGGAGATAGCCCCCATCGCCCTCACGCTGGCGGTCACCGACGGGCTGACCCAGGTACGGCCGCAGCTCAATGGGCGCATCCACGCAGTGGACGTCCACCTGCCGGAAGACCTTCCCCCCGTACAGGGGGATGTCAAGCGTATGGGGCAAATGGTCGCCTACCTGGTGGAAAATGCCGCCCTCTACTCGGAAAAAGATACCCCCATCTACCTGACCGCTGAACCATCTCCCGAAGGGGACCAGGTGATTGTAAAGGTAACCGACGAAGGGATCGGCGTGCAGCCCGAAGACCAGCCCTATTTGTTCACCCAGTTTTTTCGCTCAGAAGTGGAAGAAGTGCGCACCCACAAGGGTTGGGGGCTGAGCCTGTGCGTCGTTGAAAGCCTGGCAGGGCTGCTTGGCGGCCAGGTGGGCTACCAGACCGAACCGGGCAAAGGCAGCACTTTCTGGTTCAGCGTACCGGCGGCCGCGCCGGCAGCAGAAGCATAACCCCCTAAAAAAGAAATACTACAAACCCAGAGTCTGGTAAACTGCCATGATCTTGGCGGCGATGGTATCCCAGCTGAAGCGCGTTTGCGAGAGCTGACGGGCATAAGCGCCCATTTCCTCGCGCCGCATTGGGTCATCCAGCATGATGGCAATTTTCGCGGCCAGGTCCTGTGCATCTCCGGGGGCGGCAAGCAGACCGCTCTTGCCCGCATCCACCACCTCGGGCAACCCGCCAACGTCAGAAGCCACCACCGGCCGCCCGAAGGAATACGAAACCTGGATCGCCCCACTCTGGGTGCTGTTCAGATAGGGATAGACCACTACATCGGCGATCCCGAACAGGGCTGGCACTTCTTCATTGGGAATGTAGCGCAGATCAAAGACCACCTGCTCCGGGATCCCTTGCTGCTCTACCTGCCTGTAGACCTCCGCCATATCAATATGCTTGGAAGGATAGCCAGCCACCACCAGCCGGACGGGATAGGCATCTGCCAGCCGGGCAAAGGCATCCAGCAGTACCGGCAGCCCCTTGCTGGGAGCCAGCACCCCAAAGAACAGGAGCACAAGTTCCCCCTCCTTCAAGCCGTATTTTTCTCTAAAATTAATCTCTGCCGGGTGCGCCTCCGCAGCCCGCATAAAAATATCTTCATTCCCATGATCGATGATATAGGTATCTTTTTCCGGGAAGTGGAACAGCGAATGGAAGCGCTGCTTGTTCTCCTGCGCATGGAAGAACATCACCCGGAAGTTTTGGAACACGGAGTTATACATCTGGTCAATTTTTCCGGAAAGCACCCCCGAGCTTTCCCGGCGCTCAAACTCATGGCAGATCTGGGTCAGCACCAGCCCTTTGTCCTTCAGCCGGCGGAGAAAATAAGCCTCAAACGGGAAGTTGATCTTGCCAAACTGCACCAGGTCGGGCTTTTCCTTCAGCAGGTAGCCGTTCAGATCCATCCAGGCTTTGATCAGGGCCAACGCGCGCACGCCCCGGCGCAACGTCCACAGCACTTTGCCAACCGCCCGGGCAGCAAAACCGGCAGGCACTTCCTTGCGGGAATGCAGGTCCCATAACCGCATCCGGGGCTCCACCCTGAAATTGTGCGGATAGTCTGCCAGCTCATAATCCTGCGCGGTGACCAAAGTGACCTCGGCGCCCTGGTTGGCAAGCGCTGTGGCGATCTGATAGGCGTAATGGATCATGCCGCCGGAGCCGTTGGGTTCTACCAAAAATAATCGCATGCTGTCCTTCCTCCGAGGGTGGCCGGTTGCATCCAGGTAAGGCAGATGCTCATTTAGCCGCTATTGTTCTTCTGAAGAGTGCGGTCGTTTGCTGTGCCTGGCGCTGCAGAGAGAACAACGCATCCACGCGCTGTTTGGCCTTGACGCCCATCTGATGTGCCAGTTCCTGGTCTGTCAGCACATCGATCAGCCGGCCTGCCAGTTGAGCCGCATCTACCGGGGGGATCAGGTAGCCTGTCTCGCCCTCCGCCACGATCTCTGCCGCGCCGCCGACGTCGGTCGCCACCACCGGCAGCGATGCCGCCCCTGCTTCGATCAGCACGGTGGGCAGCGCCTCACTCCATGAAGGCAGCACCAACACATCGCTGGCCCCCAGCAGTTCCGGCACATCCATCCGCTGGCCGAGGAATTCCACTGCCTCGCCCAGGGGTGCGGCCTGCTGGCGCAGCTGCTCGCCCAGTTCGCCTTCGCCTACCAGCTTGATGCGCACATTTGGAATCCTGGCCTGCAGCTGCGGAACGACGTCAAAGAGCACCTCATGCCCTTTACCCCGCCGCAATACCGCCACCATGATCACCGTTGGCTGGTCTTCGGGCCAGCCCATCTCGCGCCGTTTGGCGGCGCGTTGGCTTTTGGTATCAAAGCGTCCCACCTCGATGCCGTTATGGATCGTCTCTATGCGGGAGAGCGGTATGCGCGCCTGTTTGGACAAATGCTGGCGCACAGCTTCCGAGACGGCAATGGTCTGGTCTGCCCCGTAGCGCAGTGCCCAAAGCGTCATTTGTGCCAGGATCTTCTCCTTGCGGGAGTCGGTCGGCTCGACCATCACGTGGCGGGTCATCACCACCGGGATCCTGGTGGCAAAATGCGCCAGCACCCCATACAGGTTAGTGTATTGGTCCTGTGCGCTGATAATGTCGATTTCCTTCTCCCGCACAAGCCGCAAAAAGCGCTGCCAGCCAGTTACATCCATCAGGTTGGGCACTCCCAGGTCGTAGCGGGGCACACCGGTTCGCTCAAATGGCTCGATCAGCGGGCTGTCGCGGGTGGTATTGAGGGTGCACACCATCAGGTTAACCCCCTCGATCTGCCTGAGATGAGGCAGCAGCGAAACAAGTACCCGTTCTGCGCCGCCCATGGCGATGCTGCTGATCATTAGTAGCACATTCATGATGGCCTTAGTATACATTAGGTGCAGAGGTGTGGGTAGCGATCAGGTTCAGGAAACAGGAACCCTCCGGATTGCCGGTAATCAGGCAATTAGGGACCAGGTACCCAGGAGTGAAGCGAAAGCTTCATCTGGAAATAAAGCCAATCAACCACAGATTTACACAGATGAACACGGATGGGGGGATGAACCTGTCATCGTGAGCGACGATATTAAACATCGTTTGGCGAACGGCCCCCTACAAAAAGCTAAACAGAAGCAACCAAACCTGAATTTTTG
>QKGK01000536.1 GCA_003250455.1 Chloroflexota bacterium
TTGAGGGCGTAGAAATTGGCGTTCTCCAGGTTGCAGTCCAGAAGGGGCTGGCGGGACCAGCCGACCTGTGCCAGACGGCCGTTTGCGTCCAGAAGGCTGCTTTTTTCAGATAGTTCGTTTTGCATGGATCGATTCTCCGTTTTTGTCTTATGGGCCGGCAAACACCCGGAAGCCCAGGTTGCTGAGCGCATAGAGGGGCGGGTCGAGATCGCGGACGGCAGTGCGCACGCCTTTGCGGTCGTCCTTGTAGGAGCCGCCCCGGATGATGCGGTAGACCTCTGACCCGGCGTTCAGCTCCTCGCGCCCGTCTGCCGGGTTATAGGGGTAGACAAAGGAAGGGGTATCCCGGTCGGCGCCCCACAGGGTGGTGGTCCACTCCCAGATGTTCCCGCTCATATCGGCCACGCCGTAGGGGCTGTCTGCCTGGGGGGAAGATGCGCCGACGGGCACCGTGCCGATTTTGCCGCCTTCCCGGCAGTTGCACAGGGCAGGGTCAAAGGTGTTGCCCCAGGGCCAATAGCGCTCTTGCGGCCCGCGGGCGGCTTTTTCCCATTCGGTTTCGGTGGGCAGGCGGAAGCGGTAATCTTCCGGCAGGCCGGCGTTTTGCTGGTCGTCGAGCCATTGGCAGTAAGCGCGGGCGTCGTACCAGTTCACCTGCACGACGGGATGATCTTTCAGCGCTTCGGTATGATCGTTGGTGCCCAGAGGCTGCCGCCAATTAGCGCTTTCGGATTTCCCCCACGCCATTTTTTCCACATCCCACACCCAGCACCAGCCCTCTTTTTCGGCATGGGTGATGTGGCCGGTGGCCTGCACGAACTGCTGGAAGTAGGCATTGGTCACCGGGAATTTGGCGGCCCAATAGCGGTAGGGAATCTCGAAGCTGTGCTGGGGGAGCTCGTCGCTCCATGCCTGCTCGTCATCGTCTTTGCTCCCCATAATGAAGGCACCTTCGGGGATTGGCACAAATTCTATTCCGGCCCAGGTAGGCATAATTTTCACCCGCTTCCTTTTTTGAGGTCTTCCGCACCCTTGAGTGGGATTGCTTATGGTGATAACGGCAGCATGGTTGATAAAAGAATCTTAGTTGGGCATTTCAGAAACGTCAAGCATTAGAAGGTAATTTGAGATCAACGAAAACGATTGTTTTTTCGAGATGGTCTCGGATTTCACTATAATGAAAGGTAGAAAATTTTGTTTTGAAAGCATTGTAATCCGCGGGAATTTCTTGATAGAGACTGATCTCTTGTGCAAACTGCTATTTGCGAAATGGAGTGATAAATGAATCGGAAACCAGAGATACGATCACAGATTCTGGAAATGCTGCAGCGTTTCAATGACTTCGTCTCGACCCGGAACCTGCAAGTCCTGGCGGAGTTTGCTCCCGGTGACGATATCCTTCTGATCGGTTCTGATGCTGGCGAGGTCGCTCGGGGAAACCGGGAAGTCGCAGCCTTCTTTGGTCGTATTTTTACCCGAGACTCGACCTTCTCATGGGAGTGGGACCGCATTGACATCTCTTATACAGAGAACACGGCCTGGTTTTTCGCTGATGGCCGGGTGGTTATTTCGACTGAAAACGAGCCGCGAAAGTCGCCCTATAGAATAACCGGTGTTTTGGAACGTCAGGGCGAACGCTGGCTTTGGAGACAATATCACGGCTCCGAGCCGGTGAGTAGCGCGTGAGGATAGCGCATTCCGGGGCGGTTGTACACCAACAGGAGGGAATTGACCTTCAGGATATAGATCTTTTTCTCCAGTTTGCCTGGACCTGGATAGACTGGAAATATACGATGATATAATGATAAAAACAGTAAAAGTAGTCGATTTTATGTGAAAGAGGTGAAACGATGTTTAAAGACCCAGTATGTGGCATGGATGTTGAGCCGGAAACTGCTGCAGGCAAATCTGAATATAAAGGAACCACTTATTATTTCTGCGCGCCAGGCTGCAAAAAATCTTTCGATGCCGACCCGGAGAAATATATCGGGAAATCACCCGAACACGGCGAACATCATCACTAAATGAACTATTTCAAAAGGGAGTTATTGATAACTCCCTTTTGAATTCTTAACCAGACAATTTCTATTGTTGCTTCCTTCTCTTTTTCCTCAATATTTTCTCAATTCATCTACCGTGATCCATATCCTGTAATCCTCGCTGCAATATTGGCAATTCTACCTATTTGAGCGGCAAGCCGAAACTCGTACAATGTTTACTTTATTTATAGGAAACTCAAAGAGTATTTTAAGGACTGCGCTATACAATTAATAGATACACACATACTCAGATCGTGATCGGAGGTATCATGCACGGATTTGGTTTTGGTTATACAGGTTGGGGAATGATGCTGGGAGGCTTGGTATTGTTCCTGCTTGTACTGATCGGTCTGATCATTCTGGTTGTATGGGCGGTTCGCCAGGGAAGAAGATCTGACCAAGCTGGCAGCGACCAGCCTATGCCTTCCGCTGAAGAGATCCTCAAAGTCCGCTATGCGCGTGGAGAAATTACCAGAGAGCAGTATCTTTCCATGCTGGAAGATCTGAAAGCTTAACAATTGACTGTAGGGTCACAGGGGAGATGCAAATACATCTCCCCTTGTACAATCGAGCAAAGTTTAATCGGTAATCAAAATAAGCAATTTGCCGTTTATTTTGATTGCCGATTAAGGATAAGTATAAAGTAACAAGCAGCAAAGGCGGTAAAAATGGAACATGGGGAACATAAAAAACACACCGATCATTCAGACCATCAAACTCATCAACCGATGGATGGTCGTGACCACTCTGAACGCAGCGTAAGTCATGAGGCACACCAGGGCCATGACATGCATCCCCAAGAGCATCAGGAACATCAAGGCCATCAAGATCACAGTATGCATAACATGGAACACGAAGGGCGTCAGATGCAAATGGATCACGGTGGAGACCATGAGGGACATGGCGGACATGTGGACCACACCGGCCATGAGCAGATGTTCCGGAAGAAGTTCTGGATCAGCTTGCTGCTCTCCATCCCTGTGCTGGTCTTCAGCCCCGCAATCCAGGGTTTCCTGGGGTATTCGATCGGCACATTTCCCGGTTCGGCATGGATCACGCCGGTTTTCGCTGTGATCGTGTTCGCCTATGGCGGTGTGCCGTTCCTCAAGATGGCAGTGCCGGAAGTCCGGAACCGGAAGCCCGGCATGATGACCCTCATCTCGCTGGCGATCATCGTCGCCTTTGTATACAGCCTGGCAGCACTGATCTTTTCGCTTGGCACCACCTTCTTCTGGGAGCTGGCAACGCTGATCGATGTGATGCTGCTGGGGCACTGGATCGAGATGCGCAGCGTGCGGCAGGCATCCAGCGCGCTGGATGAACTGGCCAAGCTGATGCCGGATACCGCGGAACGCATCCGGGAAGACGGCAGTACAGAGCAGGTACAGGTCTCCGCTTTGAAGAACGGGGATCGGATCCTGGTGCGGCCGGGCGCTTCGGTCCCTGCGGATGGTGAGATCGTCGAAGGCGAATCCGATGTGGACGAATCGATGATCACCGGCGAGTCCAAACCGGTCAGCAAGCACACCGGCGATACCGCCATTGGCGGGACGATCAATGGGGATGGCAGCCTGCGGGTGAAGATCACCGCGACCGGGGACGAGACAGCCCTGGCGGGGATCATGCGGCTGGTGAAAGATGCCCAGCAGAGCAAATCCAACACCCAGATCCTGGCGGATAAAGCGGCTGGCTGGCTGTTTTATGTCGCCCTGGGCACTGCGGTGATCACTGCGATTGCCTGGATCATTGCGATCGGCTTTGATGTGCAAATCATCGCCCGGGTGGCGACGGTGCTGGTGATCGCCTGCCCGCACGCCCTGGGATTGGCGATTCCGCTGGTGGTAGCGATCACAACGGCCAAAGGCGCCCAGCACGGCATTTTGGTGCGGGATCGGCTGGCATTGGAAAAAGCGCGCAATATTAATACGGTCATCTTTGACAAGACCGGCACCCTGACCAAAGGCGAGTTCGGGGTGGTCGGCATTGCAGCAGCAGAGGGGATGGAAGAAAATGAGGTTTTGGCCCTGGCAGCGGCAATTGAAAGCGATTCCGAGCATACGATTGCCCGCGGCATCCGCAGCAAAGCAGAAGAGCAAAACCTCCCCCTGCCGGAAGTGACCGGCTTTGAAGCCATCAAGGGACGCGGCGTGCAGGCCAACGCACAGGGAGAAAAAGTGTATATCGGCGGGCCGAGAATGCTGGAAATGCTGGAAATCACCCTGCCCGAAAATTTGAATGCCTTTGAGCAAACAGCCAGCGGAAAAGGGCAGAGCGTGGTACACGTGATCCGCGGTAAGCAGGTGCTTGGTTCGCTGGCAATGGCAGATGTGGTCCGTGAGGAAAGCCGCCAGGCGGTGGACCGCTTGCACGAAATGGGGATCGAGGTGGTCATGCTGACCGGCGACAGCCAGGCCGTGGCCAATGCAGTCGCTGAGGAACTGAAGATCGACCAGGTCTTTGCCGAAGTGCTGCCGGAGGACAAGGACAAAATGGTGATGAAGCTGCAGAAGGAAGGCAAGCAGGTCGCCATGGTGGGGGATGGGGTCAACGATGCGCCGGCCCTGACCCGGGCAGATGTGGGGATTGCGATTGGCAGCGGGACGGACGTGGCAGTGGAATCTGCTGGCCTGATCCTGGTGAAGAGCAACCCGCTGGACGTGGTCAATATCTTTGCCCTCAGTAAAGCCAGCTACGCCAAAATGGTCCAGAACCTGATATGGGCAACGGGCTACAATGTGGTTGCCCTGCCTCTGGCGGCCGGTGTCCTTGCGCCGTGGGGGTTTGTGCTTTCCCCGGCGGTCGGCGCGCTGTTCATGTCGCTGAGCACGGTGATCGTGGCGATCAATGCGCAGCTGCTGCGCAGACAAAAGCTGGCAGCAAATTAAAATAAGTTCACTATGATGGGTTCCGGCCTTTTAGGAACCATTTTAGTGATTGGCTCAATGGCTTACTTGTTGGAGGGGCCGCAAAACCTGTTCACGGGTGATAAAACTCCCCTGGAGATCCTGAAAGCCAGTTATGCCCGCGGCGAGATCAGCCAGCAGGGATATGAACGAATGCGGGAAGATCTCAGAATTTAGGTTATTTGCCGGATCACCGGTTCCAATTTTCCGGTATAATTCAGCCCTTCCACAACCTTATTATTGGTATATTCGATGACAAATGCTGAAATTGATCCTGTAAAAACGGTGTGCGGGGGGACACTGAAAAATCCTGAGAAGTATCCTTCCGCCAGTTACCAGGGGGAACAAATCTATTTTTGCACCAATGCTTGCCTGCGCGTTTTCAGGCAAGACCCGGAGAAATTCCTCGCCGGTGAAGTGGAGCACCCACTCCACGAAGATTAGAAAAATTTCGTACGGAGGGGGCTTTTCTCACCCGGCGGCCTATTGGGCTGTTGGATGAGCCTGAGAATTCTATGCCACTCCCATATCGAACCAAATTTTAGATTTCTACCCTGGAAAACTGTATAATGGTGATAGGCCCCACTACCCTACTTCAATCCCCGACCCAATTCAACAAAAGAATATAAACCGGTTTGCTGACTAAATACCTGCTCAAAAATCTAATCAGTTGGGATGATCGAATGAAATCAAAGAAACCTGATTCAGCGCAATTTTCTGCCGGGAAAAATCCTCCCTATCCTCCAAGCTTCATAGACCGCTTCATATGGTCTATCCAGCGGCTGCCTATCCCCTATTGGCTGACCTATCTGCTGCTTTTCATTTTGCAGGGCACCTTGAACCAGGTCCTGGGCTGGCTGGATGGCTGGATACCAGCCTATACCTTCAACCTGCTTACCTTTCTTTTTCCGATCTGGCAGTGGATCCCCCTGGCGGCCATCACTTATTTAAACAACACTTCAGTGAGAACCTTATCCAGTTTCCATCCGCTCCTGGATGTGGATGAGGACACATACCAGCAATTAAAGGTTGAATTCACAACCATGCCGGGGCGTGGCGTAATCGTGAGCGGGGTAATCTGGGGAGTGGTCTATGTGCTGATCACAATTCTCACCTATGACACTTTTTATATCGGGTACGGGCTTGGTGCTGCGCTCAGATGGTTTGTGATACTGGAAGGCCTGATCGCTTTTCTGACCGGAGGCGTGATCTACTACCATTCCATCCGCCAATTGCGTCTGGTGACCCATACAGTGAAGCGGGTCAAACGTTTCAATCTATTCCAACTCGACCCGGTGTATGCCTTTTCCCAGTTGACTGCCAGGACAGGCATTATCTGGATGCTCCTGCTTGGGCTGACCTTATTGGGATTCCCGCTTGATCTCGCTTCCTTGCTGACATTCACGATGCTGGCAGGCCAGGTGGTACTGGCGCTGGCCGCTTTCGTGCTGCCCCTCCGATCCGTAAACCAGCGCCTTGCCGCTGAGAAGCGCAGCCTGCTGGCGGCAAACCAGCAGCGCATCGAGGCTACCCTGGTGCAGCTGCATCAGCGGATTGATCAGAACGAACACGGTGAGATCGAGTGGATCAACGACGCCCTCGCGGGTTTGAATACTGAGCGCGACATCCTGGCAAAGATTTCGACTCTACCGTTCAGTACAAACACGTTGAGAGGATTCCTTTCGGCTATTGTGCTGCCCATCGTGCTTTTGCTCGTCCAAATCGGCATTCAAAAGTGGCTGGATGGGTAAATAAGATTGGCCGCATGTTCCCTGGAATTCTATCAGGCGCTTGTTCATCGGGCTGTATAATGAAGATAATTAATCGGCATTATGACCAATTTCAAACCTATTCTCTACCCAACAAAAGGAGCGAAAAATGTTGGCGGAAGAAGAATCTTTAGGGATGAATGAAAGCTATGCGGGGGAACCTTATACGGTCTATACAGCCGGGGGGATTTTTACACAGCACGATCTAAGCACCAATGTCTATCTCAAAAAAGCGGTTTGGCAGCTTTCCAAGGGAAAGTTCGCGCTGGTTTTGCCCCAGTCAAAGGAATTGCGGGACGTAAACCGGCCGGACCTGGCTGCCTATATTCGCAACATGGACCTGTTTCAGGCGGCAAAAGCAGATCTGATGATCGCCCGATTTGATGGTCAGGAACTGGATGCCGGGACATTGATCGAATTTATGCTGGCGAAACAGCTTGGGAAGCCGGCCGTGATCCTGCGGAGTGATTCCCGGCAAATGGAAAATCAGGACATGGATTCCCCCTACAACCTGATGGTAAAGAGCTGGCCGCGCACCGTGGAAGTCCATTTCAACGCCCTGATGGGCTACATTGGAATGTTTGGGCAGGCGCGCAGCATGATTGCCCATAATGATTCTATCGAGGAATCCATTGCAGCGGAACTGGATACGGTGGAGCAAGGGGTGCACGAGATCGCCCATCGTCTGATCGAGGGATTGGAGGCAGTTCTTAAATTACCTTCACCCTACCCTGAAGAATACCGGGAGTTGGTCTACCACGCATCCAGGTTTGGCATTGGTGCAAAATATCAGGATATGATGAACGAGAAAGAACTGGCCGATATCATTCAGCGGCTGCGAGCGCACGGGACGCTTTAGTAGTAAATGGCTAGATCGTTCGCTGGTTGGCTGGTTAGTTAGTGAATAGTGAACAGGTATTTAGGAATCAGAGAGTGTGATGAGCTGTCATTCTGAGCGCAGCGAGGAATCCCCTGGAAAAGCCAGGAAAGCGCAATTGCCTCAAAATTTCAGCAACCAAATTGATTGCTCTTGTCCCAAACATTTTTGCACACTTTTTAAAATCCGGCGGATGCCTCGTTTCTCTCGGCATGACAATATCGCTTTCCTCAAACTGACCACTTGACCATTCAGCTATCTGACTGCCCAACCACCTGATCACTCGGTGCCTGTTCACTAGTCACTGATCACTCATCCCTCTGTGAACTGTAGACTACCTACTGTCAACTCGTTACGGTATAATCAACCTCACTATGGCCCGAAAAGTACGCCCAGAAGACCTCAGCGAACAGGAACTCCGGCGGCTGATGGTGGAAAAGAAACGCCAGACGCGCCAGCAGCGGCTGGATGCCTTCCGCCGCAGCGGCCGGGTGATGGATGTTGGCCCCATCCCGGAGGGCCGCGCCAATACCGTGCTGGACGATTTCATCGTGGAGGATGCCCCCGACCAACCCGTCAGCGAGGCAGCCCTCAAGCAGGAGCGCCGCAAGCGCGTCTTCGACCGGCTGCTGTTCTTCATCGAGATGGCAGCCATTGCCGGGCTGGTCTTCCTGATCTATAACGGCGCTTCCATCGTGCAGGACCTCAATCGGCAGGTCTCTGAGGCATTGGTGCAGGCCACCGTCACACCGACGGCACTGGTGCAGGCCGTGGTGCTCCCTTCCGGGCACACCCCGCCCACCTCGGAAGGCGGCGCACAGTTCAACGAGGCGGAGATCCCCGAACACCTGCGCCCGCTGCACCAGTCAATGGCCAGCGCACCCGCCCCTGCCCGCCGCCCCGAACAGGCTATTCAGATCGTGATCCCGTCCATCGACGTGGACGCCCCCATCGTAATGGGCGACGGCTGGGAGCAGCTCAAGCAGGGGGTTGGGCAGCGCATCGGCACCGCCGACCCAGGCGAGAACGGCAACCTGGTGCTCTCGGCGCATAACGACATCTTCGGGCAGATCTTCCGCCACCTGGACAAACTCCAGTCGGGCGATGAGATCACCGTGTACACCAATGTGCGGGCGTATACCTATGTGATCGAGCTGGAGCCTTTCGTGGTCGAGCCGACCTTTGTCCAGGTGCTGGAGCCGACCGCAAACTCCACCCTGACGCTGATTTCGTGCTACCCGTACCTGGTGGATACCGAGCGGATCATTGTCAAAGCCAGCCTGGTTGAATAATGGATGAAGCAGCGCCGCTGGAATCATCCGATAACGGGTTAAACCTTCCCTCACAACTGGAAAACAAGTTTTGGTTCCGGGCTGCCATGCTGGTGGTGGTTGTCCTAATTATCCTGCTGCCGCGGGTCAGGGGGTTGGCGACCTACGGCACCGCCGATGAGCCCAATTACCTCAAATATTCCGCCAGCTTTTACTACCTGATGCACGAAGGTCGCTACGG
>QKGK01000275.1 GCA_003250455.1 Chloroflexota bacterium
GGAAAGGAAAAAGACCAGCAGCTGCCCGCGCAGGAATGCATTCCAGATATGGCTGATCTCGCGGGAGAATCGTCCGATATCATCCGACAGCCCGGAAAGTTCCCGCTGGAGGAACTTGCTCCCCTGTTTGGCTTCTCCCAGGGTGAGGTATGCTACCGCCAGGATAAAACCGCCCCATCCCAAAACATTCAGGGCGGAGGTAGCCACCCTGGTGAGAATTGTCCCGGCCTGCCCCAACACCGGTTGGACGGCAGAGAGCACCTGCTCGGTGGCGGCGGTCAGGTCAATATTCAGGCTTTGGATATATTCGGCAATGTTTATCTCGTAGTTAATGATGGGGACGACAAACACGGGGTCTGTGGCAATAAAATTATTGACGATGTCCGGCAAATCTGTCAGGAAGGTCTGGATAATATTGATCAGATTTTCAAACTGGTTGACGATCGCCACACCGGAAGCGGTCAGCGAGCTGAGCAGCAGCACCAGCAGCAGCACAAAGATCAGGTTGGTGGAACTTCTCCAGGAGAGGAACGTATTATGGGACAGGTCTTCGACAAGGGGGTAGAGCAAATAGGAAAGGACCAGCGCCATAACTAACGGCGTGAGGATCGGGCGCAACTGAAACAAGATGCCTGTGGCAATCGCCAGAATACCCATCCCGACCACCAGCTTGGTATTCGTCCCCCAAAATGGCGATCCGCCATTGGAAGTTTCCTGCTCGGTAGGCTGGCTGCTGTTTTCTGGCATGGTCATAGTCTCATTGTATTCTGATTAAATAAAATCCGCAAACATTTCCAACCGTTCGTAAAATTTTGAGGCATCCCACGTTTGGATATCCAGGTAAAATACCAGGCGACAACTTCGTCAGGGTATTGAGAAAAGAATTAAAAACAACACAAAGGAAACCAATCATGCAATACAGAAAACTGGGGAATACTGGCCTGAAAGTCTCTGCCATTGGGTTGGGTACCAACCGGTTTGGCAGTAAAGTGGATGAAAATGGCGTTGCGGAGATCATGCAGGTGGCCATGGAGCATGGGATCAATTTTTTTGATACCGCCAACGTCTATACCGATGGAAATTCTGAAAAACTGATCGGCAAAGCGTTGAAAAGCCTGCCCCGATCTGAGGTAATCCTGGCAACCAAGTTTTATATGAAAGTGGGCGAAGCTCCCAACGACCGGGGCGGCTCCCGCAAGCACATTATGGACGCAGTGGAAAACAGCCTGCGCAGCCTGCAGACCGACTACATCGACCTGTACCAATATCACCGCTGGGACCAGGACACTCCCATCGAAGAGACCTTGCGGGCGATGGACGACCTGGTGACCTCCGGAAAGGTGCGCTACATCGGCAGTTCGGCCTTCCCGTCCTGGATGATGGCGACAGCCCAGAAAGTTTCGCAAGCCCACGGCTGGAACCAGTTCGTCACCGAGCAGCCGCATTTTCATATGCTGGAACGAAAAGTCAAGGAAGAAGTGCTCCCAGCGGCGGCTTATTTTGGGATTGGTATTCTGCCTTTCTTCCCGCTGGCCGGAGGCTTCCTGACCGGCAAGTACAAGCGCGGCGAGGCGGCTCCGGTAGGTTCCCGCGGCGAGGACAGCAGCTATGTGCAGCGCTATATGACCGATGGCAACTATGACCTCCTGGAAAAGCTGACCGCATTTGCCGAAGAACGCGATCACACCATGGGCGAACTGGCGCATGCCTGGCTGCTGGCCCACCCCCAGGTGAGCAGTGTGATCTCCGGGGCAACCAGGTTAGAGCATGTGATCGCCAACGCAAAAGCCGGGGACTGGCAATTGAGCGAAGCGGAATTTTCCGAGGTAAACGAAATCCTGGAAAAATGAAAAAGAATTGGAACCAACCAGGATTCCGAAGCGTCTTAGAGATATGAAACGAATCCTATCGCTTGTATTCCTGATCATCATCACCGGGCTGGCAGGCTGTTCGGTTTTTCAGCCCGGCGAGTCTTTAAACGGCTCCTCGTGGACGCTGATCCAGCTCAACGGACATACCCTGCTGAGCGGCAGCCATATCAGCATAAGCTTTTCGGATGGACACTTCTCCGGGACTTCTGGTTGCAACCAGTATGGCGGCAGCTACCGCACCAGGGGGGACACATTTTCCACCGGCAAATCGGTAGAGTCGACGGCGATGGCCTGCCTGGACGAAGGGATCATGGACCAGGAACAGGAATATACCCAGGCGCTGACCGCAGCATCTGCTTACACACTGGACGGCAACCGGCTTGAAATGCTCAATGCAGATGGCGAGGTTATCCTGGTCTTTGCATTGGATCAAGCTGCAGTTGATGTAGACCTCACAAGCCTGGCAGGCAGCGAATGGCGGGTGCGGACGGTTGACAATGAAGGTTTG
>QKGK01000265.1 GCA_003250455.1 Chloroflexota bacterium
ACGAAGATTTTCTCCCCGTTCAGCACCCATTCATTGGTCTCCTCATCCAGCACCGCGCGTGCCCTGATGGCGGAGTTATCCGAACCGGCATCCGCTTCGGTAATCGCCATGGCGGTAAAGATTGCGTTTTTTCCATTCAGCTTGGAAAGAAAGCGCTCTTTCTGTTCCGGGGTACCGGCAGCCTCCACAGCGGCAGAGCCCAGCCCGCCGCGCGGGGTGCACAGGTAAAACCCGGCATCGCCCCACGAGAGCATTTCGATCTGATGAGCCATCACCATATAGGCCTGCCGGGGCTTTTTGGCTGCTTCGTCCTGTTTTTGCTTTTCCGGGTCCGGCACCATTGAGGCCGCCCCCATTTGTTTCAGCGCATTGTGCATGAATTCAATATAATCCCAGGGGATCTCGCCTTCAGCCTCGTCAAAATGGCGGGAGACCGGGCGCATCATATTTTCGGCCACCGTCTGGGTGAGGTACTGGGATTGGGATACAGCTTTCGACTTTTCAAAAGAAATCATTTTAATTCTCCTTCCGCTATACAATTGCTAATCCGGTCAGGGTAGCAATTCCCCGTCCATTGCGATACCACAGCTCCACCGGATGCTCCCGGATGTAGCCATGCCCGCCGAGGATCTGCACGCCGCGGTCGGTTACCATCAATGCCATATCCGTTGCTCCCTGGTATGCCAGATATGCTGTCCGGATCGCTTCATCCACATCGTTATCAAGTTGCCAGGCGGCTTCCCAATTCAGCAAGCGGATGGCTTCAATTTCGGTGGCCATCTCGGCGATCATAAAAGCAATCGACTGCTTCTGCGCGATATAGGAACCGAGCACATAGCGTTCTTTGGCATAGTCCCGGGAATATTCCAGGGCAGCCTTCGCCATTCCTACCGCCAGCGCAGAGAGAGACACCAGCGAGGCAGCCAGAATGGGGGCAAAATCATGCCCTTCCGCACCGCCCAGGCGGTTCTCCACCGGGATGCGGACACCATCCAGGGAAAGCGCAAACAAAGGCAGCGCGTTCAGCCCCATCAGCTTTTCTTTCTCACCTACCGTCACACCCTCGGTCCCTTTGGGGAGGATAAAGCCCTGCGTTTTCCCCTCCAGATTGGCGTAGACGACCATTGCCTCGAACTGATCGGCATAGGGGACGTAGCGTTTTTCGCCGGTGAGCACGTAGCTATCCCCATCAAGGACAGCCTTAGTGCTGAGTTCATTGGGGTCGAAGTCGAATTTAAATTCGACCAGGGCAGCAGTATAAGGCTGCCAGACATCCTCCACCACCGGCGGCAAATACGTGGTCTTCTGTTCCTCGGAACCTCCCATCAGGATCGGAGTAACAAACAGGGATGGAGCCAATACTGCCATGGCACCTGCCAGGTCGCCCCAGGCCAGTTCTTCTGCCGCAAGGATATTGGTGAGGATCGAACGGTCGCCAAAGCCGCCGTAATCCTCCGGGACGGAAGCTTGCAAGACCCCCAACTCCCAGCCTTTTTCGATCAGTTTGGCGGGCAGCTCTCGATGCTCCTCTGCTTCGTGAGCCGCTGGGCGCAGGTCATTTTCGGCGTAGCGCCTGGCCACGTCGATCAACATTTTTTGTTCTTCACTCGGTTCAAATGAATACATCACATTCTCCTGCTAATCTAGTTTCGGGAAAACAAGTGCAAAGTCAACTGGATCACGTAACACGCGGTAAATCAATACCTCTGGTTCTGAACTACCTTTCACCTCCTCAAAATTTTCCACCGCTAAAAAGCCATATCGATAAAGGTATTCTATATGCGCCCCGGTCTCTTCCAGGGCAAGCAGCACGTTATACCCTTCCACTGTGCCAAACAAAGATTTAGATACTTCTGCCAGCGTCTGCGGTTTTTCCTGGATCAATGCCAGGATTTTCTCCAGCCGCAGCTGATGTTCCAGCAAGATCTCTCCAACCCTCTTTTTCAGATCATAGACCGGCTGGTTGTGCCCACCCAGGATCAAATCCACCCCGCCTGCCCATTCCACCACGGCTTTAAGCGAATCCAGATAATGGCTCAGGCCGGTATTCAGGGTCAGGCGTTCCGGGGCCTGGTGGGGTGTGATCTTGCTGAGGATATGATCCCCAACAAAGAGCACATTTTCCAGCCGGATGGCGACAGCCCCGGCGCTGTGCCCGGGTGTATGAAAAAACCTGAAATGCCCCATTTGCATGCCCACTTGCTGGTAGGTGAAATCGATCCGGCTCTCTTCAAATATCTCCTGAGTGAGCATGTACATTTCGATCAACGAGCCCGTATGATCTGGTGAAACCCCCGCCTGCAGAAGGAATCGTTCCAACCTCCCGGAGACCAACCCTTTCCTTTCCTGGT
>QKGK01000518.1 GCA_003250455.1 Chloroflexota bacterium
AGCCGCCTGCTGGCCCTGGCAGAAGACGACCCCGAACTGGGCAGCAAGCTGCTGTGGAACATTGCCAAAGCCATGTCCGGGCGGGTGCGCTTCATCCTCTGGCAGTTGGAACGCGCCAATCAGCGCGCCCGTGCGGTGCAAGCAGTGGAAGAAACTGTTCTCCAGTAAAATATTTTCGCTTAATCAATTTGGATGGAGGGGCAGGAAACGAGTAATCAGTAATCTGTGAACAGGAACTGAATATGTCATCGCGCGCGTGACACCTGATAGGCATTAGCGAGGGATCCACGAAAAATGCAGGGGAGTGCAGTTAATTCGAAATTCCAGTAATCCGTTTTAGATTAATTGCACAATACCCTGAATCTGGTTACCGCTTTAGAATGGTCGGCAGGTCCTTCACTCCGCTCAGGACGACATAAAAAGTGCCTCGTTACTAGGTGCCTAATCCCTGGTTGACTACCTGACTACCCAACTATCCGACTACCAGACTAAATCACACAGATGGGGAAAAAGAAAAAAGTGTAGATATTTTCTAACCCACAGTGATTAAATTGATACCGTGTTAGCGCCGCACGGCCGTGCGGCGCTTCCAATAGACTATGAATTTTAGAGAAGCTGTATTAACCCCAATTTCTGCAACAACTTCAGGTTGGCAGCACCTTTCGCATGCCGGCGGATGCTGACAAGCTGAGCTTGTTCCTCCGCTCAGCAAGACATCATCCCACTGTAAACTGTAGGCTGTTAACTGTTGGCTATCCGACTATCTGACTACTTGACTATCTAACCACCAGACTATCTCTCACTTCACCAGCGCATACACGTAGCAGTCGCGGGGTTCCCGATCAATATTGGGGTGGAACAGCCAGCGCCGCAGGATCCCCTCGCGCTGCATGCCGATCTTCTCCAGCACACGCGCCGAGGCATGGTTATCCAAATCACACACCGCCCACACCCGGTAAATGTTCGGCTGGGCGATCGCCCAATCCAGCACCAATTGGGCTGCCTCTGGCGCATAGCCCTGCTCCCAATAATCCCGGGCCAGCACATAGCCCAGGTCGGCGCGATGCTCTTCGAGGCGCAGTTCGATCATCCCGATGATCGATTCAGTATCCTTTAGACACAGCACCCACGGGAATGCGGTCCCGGCCTTCCACACATTGATACAGCGCCTGATAAAGGTTTTGGTCATTTCCACATTATCGTGCGTGTCCCAATGCAGATAACGGGTCACCAGCCTGTCGCTGGCGTAATTCTCAAATATTTCTGCTGCGTCTTTCATCTCTACCGGTCGCAGACGCAAACGGGATGTTTCAAACTGTTCGGGGGGTCTGATCATATTTTCCTCATCTAATATCCGGAACCTGCAGCACTACGCCAATTTCCACTCCCCCTGGCGGTTCAGGTACGCCTGTGATTCCGGAATTGTATTGTAACATTGCTTTGCCCACAACCACAAACTATAATACCCTTATGGAACCCCTGAAGCTCTCCCCGCATACGGCCAACGGCGGGCTGGTGCAGAATCTGTCCGAAGGCGGCTGGCGGCTGACCTGCCCCGAGGGAGGTGCCGGCGCTTACCGCCTGGCCCAACTGGACGATTACCAACCCTTCCGCCGGTCACAGATGCCCTGGCGCGCCGGAATGACCCTGTCCCTGCAGGCGCGGGCTTCGGCGGCCAACCTGCCGGGCACCTGGGGTTTCGGGCTGTGGAACGACCCCTTCGGGCTGAACATCGGCTATGGCGGGGCACGGCTGCTGCCCGCCCTGCCCAACGCTGCCTGGTATTTCTTCGCTTCGCCGCCCAATTACCTTTCCTTCCGGGATGACCAGCCCGCCACAGGGCAGTTGGCCGGGGTCTTCCGCTCCCTGCCGGTTCCCAGCTGGCTGTTCGCCCCTTTACTGCCGCTCGCCCCGCTGCTGCTGGTGCGCCCGGCTGCCCGGCTGGCCCGGCGCATGGCCGCCGCCCTCGTCCAGGAGAGATCAGCTCAACTCGAGCTGGACCCCACCGAGTGGCATACCTACGCCTTCACCTGGGAAGAGGAAACCGTCACCTTCCGCGTGGACGGGGAAAGCGTGCTCCAAACCACCTTTGCGTCGCGCGGCCCCCTCGGGCTGGTGCTCTGGCTGGATAACCAATACGCTTACTGGCAGCCCGACGGACGGCTGGGATATGGTACACTCCCCTCACCAAACGCCTGGATCGAGATCAAGGAAATGGACATGCAAGGAACCGGCCTGCCATGAGCACCATCAAACGCATCAGCATCCTGCCATACACCTACGGCGTGGGCGGCCCCGCCAGCTTCCGGCAGCGCTTCTCCACCGGGCTGGCAAAACACGGTATCAGCGT
>QKGK01000076.1 GCA_003250455.1 Chloroflexota bacterium
ATCCTGGACGAGCCCACCAATCACCTGGATTTACAGCACCAGGGCACCTTGCTTTCACTGGTGCGCGAGCAGGCCTATCAATGTAACCTCGCTGTGCTGATGGTGCTGCATGACCTGAACCTGGTCTCCCTGTTTGCTGATAAAGCGGCTCTGATGGTCGGCGGACGATTGGCCGCTTTTGGCCCCCCAGCAGAGGTGCTCACCGTCGAAATGATCAGCCAGGCCTACCATGCTGATGTGGAAGTCATCCACCACCCGGAAAATAACAACCCGATCATTTTACAAAAAACGGATCGCATTTAGGGAAGGGGTAGTGTTCCTCTGCACCTGATTCTAAACTGATACACATGCGAGGACGTGTATGGGATTGAAAAAGGAATCACTGGGGAAATAAAGCTGTCCAACTATGGTTCAAAATAGCCTCGAAATAGAATTATCCCCTAAAAATCACAAAACCCTGGATTCCATAGAAATTTTCTATGGAAATGGATAGAAAAAATGTATCCCGTCCGGGACATTTGCCCCATAGATTTCGGGACATTTTAGCATAAGATTAAGTCGCTCTGAGAGAACGGTAAGTAAGTTTATTAGTCGAACATACCCCTCGACTAATCCTGTCAAAGCTTCCTGTTCGTTACTCTTTACCTTTCCTAATTGGAGCCGTCCGCCAGACGGCTCCGAAAGTTTAAAAACTCAAATTATTCAGTATCTTAAGTTATATAGATAAATCGAACGGGGGATGGTGAAATGGCGTGGGTAAAATGTCTGCGTTCGTCGGGTCGTTGACAAACGTCCAGAAGGCTTCTGTCACCCGCAGGGGGTTTTGGATGGCTTTCCGCACCAAGAACACCCGCCGCAGCAAGGTCATCTCTTCCACTTTAACCACCGTCACCTTGTGTGCTGCCAGTGCTTCATTGGCGATCAGTTCAGAAACAAAGGCAATCCCATAGCCTGCGGCAACCATTTGCACAATCCCTTCGGCGTTACCCAATTGCAGGAAGATGTTTAGATCGTCATAGGAGATGTCGTGCTTCGCCAGCTCGGAAAGCACCACTTTCCGCGTCCCGGAACCCGGTTCCCGGCTGATAATGTTTTCGGAGATGATGTCTGCCGGGTAGACTTTCTCTTGGCGGGTAAAGGGATGATCTGCCGGCACCAGCAGTTGGATTGTATCCACATACAGGGTTTGCGATTCCATGCTCTCGTCCACCATCTCCGAGCTGATCAGTCCAAGGTGGGCTTCATTTTCCAGTAGCTTGGTCACCATCTGAGCAGCCGCGCAAGGCAAAATGCTGATCTGAACTTCCGGGAACTGCCGCCGGAAGCGGGCTGCCAGGTGAGGGAGGACATATTTCCCCGAGGCGGTACTGCAGGCGATCCGCAGGTGCCCGACGGCTCCCTGTTGGATGGAGCCCATCAGGTCTTTGATCTCGTTCGACTGCCTGATCAGCTTGCGCGCCCAGGGGATCAGCATGCGCCCCGCTTCGGTCAGTTCCAGTTGGTTGCCGTTGCGAATGAACAGATCTACCCCCAGGGTTTGCTCCAGGGTTTTGATGTGGTGGCTGATGGTTGGCTGGGTTAAATGCAGCTGTTTGCTCGCCTCGGAAAAGCTGAGCGTCTCGGCGGAAAAAATGAAGGCTTTCAGGCGAGTCAGATCGATCATGGATTGATTGTCTTTCACCAGGCCCGGATTGTCAAGTGAATTGGAAATTTTGCTGATGGTATAAAGGGGATTTGCCACGCTATAATGAAATATGTGGACATATAATCGATTGGGAAAGGATGGTAACCAAATGGCTGAAGGAAAATCAACTCCGGTGATCGAACTGCGCGTGGCGCTCACAACAGAGGATTATGCCCGCCTGACAAAATTTTATTGCGATGGGTTGGGAATGGAACCGGCGCAAATCTGGAATAATGACGGCGGGCAGGCGATGATGCTGGAAATAGGCAAGGCAACCCTGGAAATTTTCGATGAAAGGCAGGCAGAGGTGATTGACAACCTGGAAGCGGGCAAGCGCGTCAGCGGGCCAATCCGTTTTGCCCTCCAGGTGCCAGACCTGGAATCTGCGATGGACCGGCTGCTGGCAAATGGGGCGGTATTGGTCCATCCACCAGTGACCACACCCTGGGGAGATACCAACGTGCGCCTGCAAGACCCGGATGGGATGCAGATCACCCTGTTCCAAAGCAGCGGGGAGACGGATTGAGGTTCGTCTAACCGTATAAAAAAGCGAGGCCAATTGGCCTCGCTTTTTTCATTAGTTGATTGGGTGCTTACTTACTCTTTAACGTCCTGGCTGAAAGGTACCACCACCGTTACAGTCTGCTCAGTGGCGTT
>QKGK01000242.1 GCA_003250455.1 Chloroflexota bacterium
GTTTGTCCCGCCCTTCAATCCGGGCGGCAGGGCTTAATGGCAGTGAAAAGGCCACAATCGTGCCGTGCGATTTCGGTTCCAGCCAGATCTCTCCGTGGTGGGCGGCAATGAACCCCCGGCTGATCGCCAGCCCCAACCCTACACCGGGCGTGCGGCGGGTCAGACCATTCTCCATGCGGTAAAAGCTCTGGAACACCTGGTTATGGTTTTGTTCGGGGATGCCCGGCCCCTCATCCTCCACCCGAACCACCACCTGGGACTCCTGCACCACCACCCGCACCCGGATCGGCAGGTCGTTCTGGGCATATTTGGCCGCATTTTCCACCAGGTTGCGGATCACTACTTCCAGCCGCTGCGGGTCGGCCTCAATGATCGGGATCTCCTCCGGGAATTCGTACACGATCCGCTCCCCAGGGTTGGGGTAGGCCCTGGAAACGCCGCGTTCAATGACCTCTCTCAGGTCGCAAAACCGTCGGGCCAGCACCAGGTTGCCCGCTTCGATCCGGGACATATCCAGCAGGTTGTTGACCAGCTCGCTCAGCCGGTCAGCCTCATCCGAGATCACCTGGATGAACTCTTCCTGGGCCTTTTCCTCCCAATCGACATCGTCTGCCAGTAAGGTGGTGGCATACCCTTTGATCGCCGCCAGCGGGGTGCGCAGTTCGTGCGAAACAGTGGCGATCAGGCTGGACTTCATCCGGTCCAGCTCATAATCGCGGGTTATATCCTGCAAGATCTGGCCGCGCCCCAGCAGCATCCCGGCAGAATCGTTGACCGTGAACCCTTTCAGGCGGAAAATACGATGGTGCGCGCCGATCTCCAGAGACAGGGAAATCTCCTGTTCGGTGTTCTCGTCCAGTAAGGCTTTTACCTTTCCCAGGTCCTCCTCACGGGCAAGCGAAGCGTTCAGGAGCCGCTGATACAATTTGACCACCGAAGAGCCGATCAGCTGATCGCCGTGGATGTGGACCATCTCACTGATGCTGCGGTTGACATACAGAACCCTGCCTTCCAGGTCTTCCAGCACCAGCCCTACATCCAAAGACTGGATCAGTGCCTCCAGTCGGCGGGTTTGCTCCTGCAGACGGGCGTCACTGTGCGAATACAGTTCGGCGTTTTCAATCGCCATGGCGGCCTGGTTGGCAAAGTTCACCAGCAGGCCGATATAATTTTCGGTAAATACATGCGGTTCCGGGCTGTAGAGCACCAACGCCGCCGGGTTGGCATGCTGGGTCTGCAGCGGAATGGCGGCAAACGCCCGGTAGCCCTCTGCTGCTGCCCGCGGCCGGTAGATCTCAAAAGATGGGTCCACCTGTGTATCCTGGATCACGATTGGCTCCCCAGTGTGGAGCGCCCGCATGGTCACCGAAGTGGATTCATCCGGGGAGATCATCAGCCCTTCGGCATAGCGGGACGAAAGCCCCCGGCTGGCCTTGGCGACAAACACCCCCCGCCGGTCATCCAGGGCAACGATTGCCGATTTTTCGATCCCAAGTAAACGTTCCACCTGCTCCAGGATGCGGTTGAGTACCACCTGGGAATCCAGCGAAGAGACCACCGCCTGGCTGGTCTCCAGCAGGGTTGCCAGTTCCTGAATACGCGCATGGATGGCGCTTTCCATCCGCCGGAAGCTGCGCACAAGGTGTCCCAGCTGGTCCGAACGTTCGCACAGGCTGTCGAGGGCATCCACTTCTCTGGGGCCTGCTACCTCCCGCCCCATCTGCTGGCTGTACGCCGCCAGAGTTTCCAGCGGCGACAGCACCCGGTTGTTCAGCACGGCCCAAAAGAAAACCCCAATCATCAGGAAAACGCTGCTCATCAACAATACCCCGCGGTGAAAAGCGTTGGGCGTGGCAAATGCCACCGCGGTCGGGCGGCTGATAACCACCCCCCACCCGGCGCTGGGGACCGGCACAAAGCTGAACAGTGCTTCGGTCCCGGCTTCATCCTGTGCCACCTGGCTGCCGGAACTTCCCCCTAACACCGCGGCGGCCAGTTCCGGCTGGAGCGAAAGATAATCCGTCAGCAAAAAATCCGGGTCCGGGTTGGCGATCACCTTGCCGCCGCCATCCAGGATCACCACGCGCAGCTTGCTGTCCTGTTGGTATTCGCTGGTGATGCTTTCCAGCGTGTTGCTCAGGGACTGCAGCTTGATATTGGTTGCCACCACGCCCAAGAAGACATCGCCCCGCCAGATAGGCATCACCGCGGTGGCAACCGGCTGCTCGGTAGTCGGGGAAATGCGCCCCAAAGACACAAACGCCCGGTCAGTTTGCCGGGCGCGTTGGAAATATTCTCGGAAGGAAAAATCGGTTCCCACAGTGGTAAGGGGGCCAACCGGGTAATGGGCGATCATCAGGCCGTCCGCACCCAGCCGGTAGACCAGGTTCACATCCGGCCGCCCGGCCTGGAAATTCTCAAATATATCCAGCATCTCCGCCGTGCGGATATCCTCCACAGCCGGATAAGCCGCAAGCTGATCTACAGCGAGCAGGGCGTTTTCCATGATGGTATTGGTTTCCTGGGCAATGGCGCGCGCCAGCGCAAGGTCAGACCCCATAATCTCGTGGCGCAGACGGTCTCCGGCTACCTGATCGAAGTACAGCGCTCCGATCACGATCGGAATGACAAAGAGAGAATACAGGGTGAGCAATTGAACCCCCAGGTCGTTACGAACCTTTTCTAAAAATTTGCTCAACCGTATCAATTTCATCGAGTTGGGTATATGGATATTTGAATATGGGTAAAGATGCTACTATCCTACCATAAATCAAAGTTCGAAGGCAACTGCCACAAATCCGGGCAGAGGTGAAGTAGGCAAGGTTTTGATGCTTATTAAGCTCTATCGGGAGTCCGGTCCCTGAATACCCGCCTGCGCGGGCATGACACTTTCCTTAAAACCCTCCCCGCAACCCGTTCGCTCGTTGCCTGAGTCACTAACCGACAAAAGACTATCCGACTAACCGACTATATAAGGAAACATTCCCCTTTAATTCCCAAACTTGTCCACCATCCATTTGACCAAAACAACGCCATACGGTATAATCCCTCGGCACTTAACCGAACAAGTGCCTGTATTTATCTTTTTAATACGTGTAGAGGAAAAAATGCCAAAGAGAACATACCAACCGAAAATTCGCCGCCGTGTCCGCGTACACGGGTTCCGCAACCGCATGAAGACCGCCGGAGGGCGCGATGTACTCAAGCGCCGCCGCGCCAAGGGTCGCCGCCGCCTGACCGTTTTGATGAACAACCACATCAAAAAAACCAACTGGAACAGCTAACCTGCCTAGCATGGCCGGTTGTTTGGCTTGCTTTGCTGAGCAAATAGTGATCGGTGAACAAAAAGTTTCGCCTCAAGAAGTCGGCAGACTTTCAACGGGTGCGGCGTTTTGGCAAAGCCATTGCCCACCCGTTTGTTGTTTTGATATTGCTGCCTAACGCTTCCGATTCAATCCGAATCGGGGTTGCTGCCGGAAAATCCATTGGAAACGCCGTCGCACGCAACCGGGCAAAACGGATATTGCGGGCAGCATCCGCTGCACACATCGCCCAGATCACTCCCGGATACGACCTGGTACTGATCGCCCGAGGGCCGATCACAGCCGCCAAAAGCACGGAACTGGTCCCTATCCTCCAGAATCTACTCCAGCAAGCCAAACTGATTGCCCACAAAGAAAACAATGAAAGTGGAACCCATATTAACTGATCCGGAACACCAGGATCACCCTGAACACAAGTCTCCCCCCTTACGAGACCTGCCGGTCACCTGGCAAAACCTCGCCCGGTTCCCCTTGCTTGCATTGATTCGCCTCTACCAGAAGTTCATTTCACCCACACTCCCGCCAGACACCTGCCGCTATTACCCCACCTGCTCCCACTACGGGTACCAATCCATTTATAAATACGGCGTGATCAAGGGAGGGTGGATGGCGTTTACCCGCATCCTGCGCTGCAACCCCTGGAGCGACGGCGGGTACGACCCTGTACCGTAAATATTAAATTTGTGGAATCCACAAATTTTTTTACTACATCGACAAAAGAAAGCTAAAGAGTAAACAAATGACAAAACGCAAACAACTGATGCTCCTCCTGATCGTGGTGCTCCTGGGCCTGCTGGTTTCCGGCTGTCAGGGTACTGGCGCTGTTGCCGCAGGCTGGCCGGGGATCACCATTCAGGGAGACACTGCCTACGTTGCCAATAATCAGGCCGTCTACAGTATCGACCTGGCAGACGACGGCAACCAGCTTGACGTCTACCCTGCAGAAGCCATCCGCGGCGCTACCTATTTTCACCCCCCGGTGCTCCTGGATGAAGCTACCATGCTGGAAGGCAGCTACAACAACAAAATCTACCAGATCGACATTGAAGATGGCAGCTCTGCCGAGTTTTTCACCAGTGCCAAAAACCGCTGGATCGGCTCGCCGCTTATAGTAGGGGATACGATCTATGCCCCCAACTCCAACGGCACGCTCTACGCCCTCAACCTGGATGGGGAATCCATCTGGGAATTTGAAACCGATGCCGCCATCTGGGCTACACCGGTATTTGCAGACGACCGCCTGTATGTCGCCTCGCAGGACCATCACCTCTACGCGGTAAACGCCAGTACAGGAAACCTGGTCTGGGATATCGACCTGGGCGCGTCCGCAGTCAGCAGCCCGGTGCTTGCCGATGACGGTACTCTGTACATCGGCACCTTTGGCAGCGAAGTCTTCGCCATAGACAGCAAAGGCGGCGCTACCCTCTGGAAACTGAACACCGATAGCTGGGTCTGGGGAAGCCCGGTGATCGGACCGGAAAACACCCTGTTCGTCACCGACCTGGAAGCCAACCTGTACGCCATCGACACCTTTGAACACACCATCCTGTGGAGCAAGCAGGTGGATGAAGGTTCTTCCATCACCGGTTCTGCACTCCTCTACAACGACGCCCTGTTTGTCACCACCCGATCCGGTGTGATCGCCTCTTACGATCTGCAAGGCGAACGTCTGTGGAAAGAAGACCTGGGCGAAGAGGACGGTGAATTCTACGGTACGCCGGTCGGCTACGGAGACGATACCATTCTGGTCAGCGCTGTCGGGGCAGCGAACATCATCTACGCCTACAATTCCACCCTGGAACCGCTGTGGCAGTTCACACCGGAAGAATAAGCGAAAGTAAAAGAGCAAGCCAATGAACTTAGACTTTATTATCACCCCATTTGTCAATATCCTTCTGTATATTTACGACTTCCTTGGTCATGGCATCAACGACTTCGGCTGGGCGATCATCCTTTTCACCATTCTGATCCGCCTGCTGCTCTATCCCCTGACCAAATCGCAGCTGGATACTTCCAAAAACATGCAGAAGCTCAACGACAACCCGGAATATCAGAAGCTGCAAAAGAAACGCAAAGAAGGAAAAATTGATCAGGAAGAATTTGCCCAGAAGCAAATGGCACTTTACCAGGAGCTGGGCATCAACCCCTTTGGCTCCTGCCTGCCCACGCTGCTGCAGTTCCCGATCATTATTGGTCTGTACTGGTCAGTCACAAAGGCGCTGGCAACCAGCCCTCTCCAGCTCGTCAACCTGATCCCGGATATTAACCTGGGTAATGCCGCCACCCTGCTGCCGCTCAACAGCCAGTTCCTCTGGATGGACCTGAGCCAGCCCGAACGCTGGTATGGCCTGGCCCGCATCCTGCCCCAAAGCTGGGGACTGGGTGAATTTGGTGTCCCGATCATGGCGATTGTGGTGTTCATCACTTCATATTTCCAATCCAAAATGACCACCCCGACCTCCTCGAACCCCAACGACCAGTCTGCCCAAATGGGCAAGATGATGACGCTGTACATTCCAGTGCTGATGGCCTGGCTGTCTTACAGTTATTCCGCCGGCCTGGCATTGTACTTTGTCGCCGGGAATATCGTCAGTCTGGTGCAGTACGCATTGATGGGCCGGTTGGACATTTCCAGCCTACTCCCCAAAAGGAACAAAGCCGCCGAATAGTACGTTCAAATGATTGGCAAGTCAGCGCGACGGTAAGCACCTTAATGATTGCAACCAATCACCGAGAAACGAGGAAAAATGAACCAAGAATCGAGAGCAACAGTTGAAATGATTGCCCCCACCGTAGAAGAAGCGGTGGAAAAAGGTTTAAGAGAGCTCGGGGTTACCCGGGATATGATCGAGTACGAAGTACTTGACGAAGGCAGCAAAGGGCTCTTTGGTCTCGGCAACCGGCAGGCGCGTGTCCGACTGACGATGATAACCAAAGCTGAAAGCAGCCCCGCTCCTCCTGCCAAGGCTGAAGCCCCCTCCATCCCCGCAACTGTCCCGGCAGCTCCAGCCTATGCGGATGAGGATGACGAGGAAGATTTCGGCAGCGATGGTGAATTGGATATGGATAACATCCAGGCAATTGCCAAAGCCACCGTATCTGAACTGCTGGAAAAAATGAGCATCCATCGCACCCGTATCACCACCTCTCCCCTGCCGATCAATGATGAAAACGACCGCCCTGGTGTGCTGGTGGAAGTCAATGGAGATGACCTCAGCATTCTGATCGGCAAACAAGCTGAAACGCTCAATGCCCTCCAATACATCACCCGCCTGATCGTCGGCAAAGAAATTGGCCGGGGGATCAACCTGATCGTGGATGTGGAAGGCTACCGCAGCCGCCGCGAGCAAAGCCTGCGCCAGCTGGCCCGCCGCATGGCAACCCAGGCTGTCAAAACCGGCCGCAAGCAAATGCTGGAACCCATGCCCGCCAACGAACGCCGCATTATTCACATTGAACTGCGCGATAACGACCAGGTGGAAACCTCCAGCGTAGGCGAAGAACCACGCCGCAAGGTCACCATCATCCCGCTCTAGATTTTAACAGTCCTCAATTCACCACACAGACAGGCGCACGATCGTGCGCCTGTTTTTCATAAATGGATTCCCGCTAAAAACATGCGGGAGTGACACAAGAAAAGAGATGGATCTGTCATTCCCGCGCAGGCGGGAATCCAGAACAAAATCATCATCTCGAAAGCCTATTCGGTAAGCTCAAAGGGTTACAGTCTGTACAGATCTTAATCGGGATCATTTCGACATCTTTTTTCTTGCGTCATTGCGGGTGAGCCGGAGGATTTTTTCCGGCGAACGTAGCAATCTATTCCGCTGGAATACCCTCCCCACTTTCCTCCCTTTTCCGTTTCTCCATCCACCAGCCAACTCCCGGCTGGTATAATTAACTCCATGCTCACCTACCCAGGCATCTACCCGGTGGACTATCTGCTCATCGGGCATATCACCAAAGATCTGACTCCTGCAGGCCCCCGGGTTGGAGGCAGCGTCGCCTACGCCGGGCTGACCGCCCGCGCCTTTGGGCAGGAAGTCGGTATTGTGACGGCGTGGGGGGAGGATGTGGAAACCGATCAGCTCGCCGGGCTGAACATCGCCAACCAGTGGTGCGAGCAAAGCACCACCTTCGAGAACGTTTACACCCCGGAAGGGCGCATCCAGACCCTGCATCACCGCGCCCCCCAACTGGACTTTTACCACGTCCCCGAAAGCTGGCGCAGCACCCGCATCGTCCACCTGGCCCCCGTCGCAGGGGAGATCCCCTCCAACATTGTCCGGCACTTCCCGGATGCCGATATCTACCTCACCATGCAGGGCTGGCTGCGCGGCTGGGACGCGCAAGGCCGTGTTTTTTATGAAGACTGGCCTGAAGCCGGCTACATTCTGCAGCAGGTCAACGCTGCCGTGATCTCCGAGGAAGATGTGCTGGGCGATATGGAATCCATCTACCACATGGCGGCTTCCGTTCCGGTCCTGGCAGTCACCAAAGGTTATCTAGGGGTAGATGTCTATGCCCAGGGCGGGCTGTACTCCATCTCTGCCCCCGAGGTACATGAGGTGGACGCCACCGGCGCCGGAGACATCTTCGCCGCCGTATTCTTCACCCAGCTTTCCCACTTTGGCGACCCGATCAACGCCGCTGAATTTGCCGTGCAGATCGCCTCAAACTCTATCACTCGCACCGGGCTGGCTGGCGCGCCCGACGACGAAATCCTATACCAGCTATCGAAAGGGGTTCAATAACCTTGGCCCACATCTACACCATCCTCAACCAGAAAGGCGGGGTCGGCAAGACCACCACCGCCATCAATCTGGCCGCTTATCTGGCCCACTACGGCCAGCGTGTCCTCCTCATCGACATTGACCCACAGGCCAACGCCACCTCCTGCCTGGGGATTGACAAACGTTCTGTGCAGTACGGGGTCTACCAGGCCCTGCTCAAGATCGGCAGCGTTAACGATGCCATCCTGCACAACCCCCGGCTGAAGATCTCCCTGCTGCCCTCCTCGCCAGACCTGACCGGCGCAGAGGTCGAGCTGATCACCGAAGACGGGCGCGACTCCCGCCTGCGGGATGTGGTGGAAGACCTCAGCCCGCGCTATGACTATATCCTCATCGACTGCCCGCCGGCCATGGGCCTGCTGACCCTCAACGGGATGATGGCCGCCACGGATGGACTGATCATCCCCGTGCAGTGCGAATACCTCGCCCTCGAAGGCATCAGCCAGCTGCTCCAGACGATCGAACGCGTGCGCAGCGCCTCCTTCAGGGAGCTGACCGTGCGCGGCGTGCTGCTCACCATGTACGACCCGCGCACCAACCTCTCCAAAGACGTGGAAACCGAGGTGCGCACCTACTTCCCGCAGCAGACCTTCCAAACGGTCATCCCGCGCAGCGTCCGCCTGGCCGAAGCCCCCTCCTACGGGCTGCCTATCCTGGCCTACCAACCCAGCTCTCCCGGCGCGGTTGCCTACGGCGACCTGGCCCGTGAGATCCTGGTGGGGGATGGGAAAGCCGTCCCGGCTTAGCCCGCACTGCCCTTGATAGGGTAAAATATACAAATCGGATATTGTTCGATCAATAATCCTCCACACAAGGAAAGACTATGGC